>NZ_JAVRCI010000002.1:0-253246 GCF_034530835.1 Nostoc sp. DedQUE12b
GCTATCTGTCTCGCCCATCACTGCTTCTTAAATATTAGACCTGAATCCTTACAAATTCACGGTGTTCGGCAAGAACGAATCGAAACAATTTTACGGGATAGTTTTACCTCTGGGTTTCAACGGTGGGAACAACTTTTTACAAACTCGATGGGGCTTTCAGTGCGAGCAGTCACAAGTGAGGAAGTATGGTCAATTCTTTGGAGTCAATTTAACCGTAGCGATGCACCCAAAGTTCCCAATCCCCTCATATTAGATGAAGAAGGGCTTCGAGAAGTTCAAACCAGCGATTTCCATATTCGCCACCTGATGCTGGAGAATGAGAAATCTGTCCCGTTTCTCGATCGCAGCTGGGTAAGACTGCAAGACAAGTATATCGGCGTTCTTCAGTTTAGCGAAAAGCCCCAAGGGTGGGTAGACGAATACGCCCAGCTTCGATACCTCTGGGAGGTAATATCCAAAGAAAAAATCTCCGACACTGAGATTATCTGCCAGCTATCTAAAGCTAACCAGGGACTCGCCAAAACTGCCCTTCAACGGATTACCAAACAGTCAATTACTTCCAGCGCCATGTCTTCTGAGAAGGGATCAATTGACGTAAAAGCCAATATGAACATCGAGGAGGCAGTTAAGGCACAAGAAACTATCCTCAGAGGCAGTCTCCCGATCCATACTGCTGTTGTTTTTTGTGTTCATCGTCACAGTCGTCAAAAACTTGATGAGGCTTGCCAATACCTTTCTAGCTGTTTCTTACGACCTGCCGTAGTTGATAGAGAAATCGAGTATGCCTGGAAAACATGGTTACAATGTGTACCTGTTGTTTGGGAAAATCTACTTACAAGACCCTTTAACCGTCGCCTCCCCTATTTCTCATCAGAAGTTCCCGGACTCATGCCGATAGTTAGAACGGCTACCGGAGATAAATCTGGATTTGAGCTAATAGCTGAAGAGGGAGGAACTCCAGTACATCTCGACTTGTACAAGCAGCACAAAAATCTCGCCATTTTCGGTACTACCCGTGCTGGTAAATCTGTCTTAGTAGCAGGTCTATTAACACCTGCCTTGGCTCAAGACATTCCCGTAATTGCACTTGATTATCCCAAACCCGATGGTACTAGCACATTTACCGACTATACCAAATTTATGGGAGAAGAAGGGGCATATTTCGATATTAGTAAAGAATCGAACAATCTATTTGAATTACCTGATTTAAGGGGGTATGAACCTGAACTTATTAAGGAGAGGATGACCGATTTCAAGGAATTCTTGAAATCCACATTAATGATAATGGTACTTGGGACAAATCCTGTCGGGGTAAGTCCGACAATGATATCAAATATCGAGAGCATCATTACAATCACAATTGAAACTTTTTACAACGATGAGGATATAAAACTGCGGTACAAGCTAGCACTAGAAAATGGAGTAGGAACAAGTGAATGGGCAGATATTCCCACACTTAAAGATTTCTATAGTTATTGTTCGCCTGGGTTTATCAAACTTGATTCAATCACCAATAATAGTAAAGAAATTCTTGATGCTCTTGACCAAATCAGATTGCGATTAAAGTTTTGGCTGAACTCACGAGTTGGACAATCAATCGCCAATCCATCTAGCTTTAAAACTGATGCCCGACTACTGGTATTCGCACTGCGATCGCTTGGGAGTGAAGCTGATGCAGCAGTCCTTGCCCTTAGCGCCTATTCCGCAGCATTACGTAGAGCTTTATCATCCAAAGTATCAATATTTTTCTTAGATGAAGCGCCGATTTTATTTAGTTTTGACAGCATAGCCGAGCTAATTGGTAGACTCTGCGCCAACGGTGCAAAAGCAGGTATACGTGTAATTTTATCTGCTCAAGAACCAGAAAGTATTTTCCAAAGTAAGTCTGCTTCCAAGATATTTGCTAACATCACAACCCGCCTTATCGGTCGGATTCAAACATCAGCCGTTGACCCATTTGTTAACAGGTTTAAATATCCTTATGAAATCATCTCACGCAATAGTACCGAAGCATTCTTCCCAAAACGCGAAAGTATCTACTCACAGTGGTTACTTGACGATAATGGCAAGCTTACCTTCTGTAGATATTACCCTGCTTATTGTTTACTTGCAGCAGTAGCAAATAACCCGAACGAGCAAGAATTACGCACTCTATTTCTCAATAAATATGTCGATAATCCAATGCTGGGTATGGTGAGATTTTCAGAAAGCTACATACAGACACTTCGCGGAGATGAGTTAAGCCAAGAAGCACAACAATTACTGGATAACAATAACAATAAGCAATTAAAGCCGACATAAATTATATAAGAAAAGCTAAGAATAATCTGGATTTATAACAAGAAGAATCAATAAATCATAAAAAAGTGGCTTAACTTTATTTAATTGCCACATTAGTTATTTTATCCACCAAAAGTATGAAACCAAAGTTCAAGTTTAGTAAGAAAGGGGCAATAATCGGGTCAATCATTGGTCTGGTTACTTTACTCAGTACAGCACCCAGTTATGCCTTTTCAATTGAGGATTTCTTCAAGGTTTTAGGCAAATTCAATAACTATTTTGAGGAAACTAAAAACGAACTCACCGCAGCAGCTAATGAATGGGGTGGGATGAAAGGCGAAGCTAAAACAGCTATTAAGACTGGCAGTATGGATATGCCAGACCCAGTAAATTCAGCCGAAAAGCTCAAAGAGCAACTCAAGGGAAAGGGTAACTGGAATGAAAGTAACACAGTTGAAGGTGCTGTAGGTGCAGCTAACGAGCTGGAGAGAGAAACCACCCGCGCCACGATCGCAAGCGTCTTAGGGGAAGTCGGTCAGGAACGTACCAAAAATGAAATAGAAGCAACTGAACAAACTGTAGCTGAGGCCAAAGAACTTGCGGAATCTGCACAATCAATGGATGCTTCACAAAACATTCTTAAGGTAATTGCTGCCCAAAACTCGCAAATTGTCTCAATGTTGGGGCAATCCCGCACCGACGGACTGCAAGCGCGGCACGATGTCCAGCAAACTAACCTGATGCTATCTCAACTTGCCGAACAGGGGGCAAGCGATCGCCGTCGTCAAAACCTGATGATGGACGGTATTAGCGCCCAGTACATCGAAATCAGCGGGTTTAGTAGTCTCAAAACTACAGCAGGTGAATAATTCACCCTAATCAATTGGTCATCTCAATTGCAGAGATGACCACACCTTCACGCCTGTTAACCAAGTGCTATGTTAGAACACCTCATAATTGCAACCGACCCATTTTTTGGACAAGACATTTTAGAAAATGCCGCCGCTGGAGCGCAATTAGTAGCTGAAGGTTTCAATGAACTTTGGCAAGAAACCCTCAACGGTAGCTTGTATGGCTCGATGTGCAAAGTTGGTCAGTTTTTTGCGATCGCCACGCTCACCCTTTTTATGGTTGAGTTAGGCAAAAACTGGATAAATCAAGAGGATATGAAAGCTCTCTCCAGTTGGATATGGCCCATCCTGGTTATCGGGCTACTAGCTAACAATGGCACTTTACTCAGAAGTGGAACACTCGCCATACGAGGATACATTAATACTGTCAATAATGACATTCTTGAGTTTACTGCTGCCGGAGCCAACCTAGAAGTAGCATTCAACCGAGCAGTCGGCAATATTGCCCTCCAGCAGCAAGTAGGGGCGGCAATGGAAAGATGCCGCTCAATCCCTGGTAACACGCAAGATTCAATCACCTGCTTGCAACAAGCAGAAGCAGAACTCAAAACCTCTGCGCCCGATCTATTCAAAGGAGAAGCCCCCGATAGCGGGAGTTGGGAGTTTAACCCACTTCAGGCTTTATCTGATGCCAAAGATGCGCTTGACGACCTCTCCCCCGGTCAAATTGCCGAAAAGATTGGTAATTCTATCACCAGTACAATCGGCTCGATGATTACCGGATTTGTCGCAGTCATCCTCCTCGCCCTAAATAACGCTTACCAGTGGGGTATCGAATTCACGATGCTTTTAACTGCCTTACTTGGCCCGTTGGCAATAGGCGGTTCACTACTCCCCTTTGGCGCGAAACCTATTTTCGCTTGGCTAACGGGTTATTTCACCGTTGGAATGGCAAAACTTTGCTTCAACATGATTATTGGTTTGTGCGGACAACTTATTGCTAATTCCGAACAAAATCAACCGATGATATTTCTCCTTTTTGTCGGATTGGTTTCTCCTATCCTTTCATCTGCATTAGCCGCAGGTGGTGGAATAGCCGTTTGGACAGGATTAGGTAAAACAGTAGCATTTGGCTCTGAAATTGCAGCAGGAATCGCTACTGGTGGAGCAAGTACAACTGCAACGGTTGCTGTCAATGCCACCAAATTTGTTAGTTCCAAAATTAAAGTTAAAAAGTAATTACTCAGAATTCAGGAGTCAGAATTCAGGAGTCAGCCAAGACATTTCAATATTTGATATTTTGGCAAAAAACACATCATTTTGTTTTATTAGTATATCAATTTACTAGTAAGTTCCCTAAATCGGAAATATATGCTTAAAGCTAAGTCTAAATCTCAACCAGCCCGCCTTCTCAGTTATGGTCAATCTACCTCTACACCTATTGCAATGGCAATCACCATAACAGCAGGAGGAACTATCTTATCTATCCTATTGCAAATTGTAAATATTGGTATGAGTTCTAGTACAAATCGTCATGTCAAAGGCATGACGGTTGTTCAACTCCAAGATGGCTCTATTTCACCTGGTAAATTTGCTGCCCCCAACGAACGTGAAGACGAAACTATCAAACGCTTTATCTCAGATAGCATGATTAAAATGTTCGGTTGGAACGGAATAATCGAAGCAACAGAGAATGGCGAAAACGTTACCAAACCTGATAAAGGAATAGATGTCCAAACAACAAAAAATAGTAGAAAAAGAATTCCGACTAGAGCTTGGGAAGCTGCATTTGCACTATCTGAAAATCAAGATTTTCGGGCAAACTTCCTCAAAAAATTAGCAGAGATAGTTCCAAATGGCGTATTTAATGGTGAAGTTCAAGTCTCACTCGTCACCCGCCATATCTCTGAACCCAGAAAAATCAATGATGGAAAGTGGGAGGTTGATTATATCGGTACGCTCGTAAGCTTTGATAGAAATGAAAACCAAGGCAAAGGAATCGCCTTTAACAAAACAATTACTGTCGAAGCTATCAATACTCCCAAGTTACCAGCCAAGCCAACTGAACTTGATAAAAAAATTTATTTAGTACGAGAGCCAGGTTTAGAAATTACTCAAATTGTTGATTATAATCTCGGCAAAAAAGAAAATAATTAGTAATTAGATACCAAAATATGTTACAGCTACAAGATGAGGCTTCAAATAAGCATGAATTATCTTCCGTAGATAGTCTTTTACCAATTGAGAGTAAAGATATAAAACCTGTAGAAGATGAACTGGAGGGTTCACAATATGAGGTAGCTGAAGAATATGAACTGGAAGTAGAAGACCCCGCATTAATACAAACTAAACACGATTTTGTCACATCCCCCTGGTCAAGATTAGGAATTATTGGTGGTGCATTCGGTGCTGGGTTCCTAGTTATATTTGTTGTCCTCAACGGCATGATGAATGGGGGTGGTAAAAATGCAAAAAAACCAGAAGTAACCCCTACCCCCACTCCCACAGTTGCGGCATCTGAGAAAAAAGATGGGGATGTTTATGCCAAGCTTGCCCTTGCCAAGCAACAGGAAGAACTTGATGCACTAAATGGTAAAGGCAAGACGGAAGACAAAGAAGAGAAAAAGGAAGCTACTGAAGAAGAACAATCTAAAAACAAAGAGAAAACACGTTCTACTCGACAACGAAGGGTAGTCGCTCAACAAACTCCCCCTACTTCCAGAAGACGTGTATACCGAGAAGAAGCACCCGAAACTGTTAGACCAAGACGTAGAGAAGTCGCCTCACAGCCAATAGCACCCCTGCGTCCTAGCGCTCCTCTGCCAAAATTTGCCAAACAAATAGTTGCCAGCAACCAGAGTGTCGCCAAAGACCCAATAGCCGAACTCGAACGCCTACGTAGCCTGGGTTCGGTTGGTCGGGTTGATTATATGTTAGCCAGTACCACTGTAAGTGAACCTACAAACACAACAGTACAAGAAGTTACAGCTAAAACTGAAGAAACATTACGCCCAGCAGAACAAAATACCAGTCGCTCCCGTCGTCGCCGTAACCGCCGCAGCGAGAATACCGAAACAGTTGCCAACACTCCTAACCAAATTGAAGAACTGCGCCCGCGCTGGGAACCTGTGACCACAAACGACAGTACTCCAGAGTATAGCAATACTGGTGACGAAGAGAACAATCAAGCCGTACCAGTTATTTATAGCTTCTTGGTAGAAAAACCACAAACTAGCTCAGAACTTGGCAAAGAAAAAACCGTAGAATCCAGTTTTGCTGGTAATAAAGAAAACAATCTCCCTCGGCAAGTCGAACGGGTTGCAAATAACTACCTGCCAGAAGAAGCACAGATACTTCAAGAAACACAACCACAGTATCTAGTTGTCGGTTCGTTTGCAAGTGCAACCCTCGTAACTCCGCTCGTTATGCCCCAAATCAGCAATAACCGTCGTTCCCAGGAGCAGACAAATACGTTACGGTTTGTCGCCCGGTTGAACGAGCCGCTTTATAGCAATACTGGCGAAATAGCCATTCCAGCAGGAACACAGGTAACTATCGCCATGATTTCGGTTGATAGCACATCAGGCGTGCGTGCCGAAGTCACGGCCATCCTCAAAGACGGAACCGAATACCCCCTATCACCCGGAACGATATCAGTCCTGGGAGAAGCAGGTTCCCCCCTAGCCGCCAGACCCTACGACGACAAGGGATCTGAAATAGCCAAATACGATACCACTTTAGGAACAATAGCTGGTCTTGCCAAAGTAGGGGAAATTATCAACCAGCCAGATGAAGAAGTCACAGAAGATTTGCCTTTAGGTGGGACAAGAACCCGCAGCCGCAATAACAACCGCAACCTGGGAGCTGCTTTCCTTGAAGGTGCCTTTGGCAAACTTGGCGAAACAGTCAGCAAGCGGACAGAACGTGCTACTGACGAAATCAACCGCCGTCCCAATGTCTGGTATGTGCCTAAAGACACCAAAATTACAATCAAAGTCGATAGGTCAATCAAACTGTGAAATTTAGATATCTAGCCGACTTTAGTTTAATTATCCCTTGCGCGATCGCCTTTGGCGGGTGCCTTACCATCGCCTCTGTGCTTGCACCAAACCAACTTGTACTGGCAAATACTATCCGTCAAGTTGCAGCGTCCCAGGTGTCAGGGGAAAATGCCCAATTGCAGACAGTTAAGGTCTGGCCTGGACATGGGGTATCAATATCGTTCTACAACACCCGAGAAGTCATCAAGAAAATCTGGCTGGATGACCCATCTAGGTTTGTTTTTGATGTAGACGGATGTCTTGAAGGCTTGGGTAAGTGTTCTAGTAACAGTACGGGCGCTGGACTAATTCATATTCGCCGCATCGAGACAGTAAAAATCCCCGGTTTACCACAAGCTTCTTACGGGGCGCACATGACGGTGATTACCGAATCTGGGTCAACAAGGAAAAGCTATCACTTTCGGATTGTAACGGGCAGTGGCACACCAGAGTACAGCCAAATTGAAATTATTGGCGATACTCCCAGCAAACCTGAAGAAGTAAAACCAAAAGTCAGTTACACCGCATTATCTGATAGCAGACATATCGCTAAAGGAATGCAAGTTGCCCTAAAAAACCAGTGGGTTACTACAGATAGCAAGCTTTGGAAGCGTCTGAACCAACTTGTGGAGTTGCGATCGCAAGGAGAGGAACTTGTTGTCGCCGCCAGCACCACCGGAGTATCAATGCAGTTGGTTGAAAAACTCATGCTGCTAGGCGGAAAGCGCTTCTTAGAAATACCGCCACAGCGCAATAACCCTCCCATAACACCAAATACAGGTAAAACAAACTTTCTCTTAAATCATTAATTTTTAAAGAACCAGTGATGTATAACGAAAATCTGACCTCCAACAACCAAATTTTAGATATCACAGCAGAGGTAACTGCGATCGCCTACGGCGGGGCTTCGCCCATCGTACCAGTGAGAGCTGCAAGTCAGGAAACTACTCACAACAAAACCAACCGAGCGCTTGAGTATCGGATGGAAAAGTTTAATAATTTACGCTACCTGATGGTAGCAGGACTTATTGCAGGACTTGCCCTACACGGGTTAATCCGGTTTGGAGGTAGCTACAATATCGGCAGTCTCCTATTCGGTGAGAAAGCAGTAGCTCAAACAGTTCCATCGAAGTATTCAAATTTGAACACTTCGATAGATAAAACAAAACAAACCAAACAGCCACAGCCCGTTGCAACTAAATACGTCAACGGCGCACCTACTCCTGACTGGAGCAGTATCACGTTCAAAAATATGAAATTTGGCGGTGCTGGCAGCGTCGAATTTCCTAATATCAAAAACCCTGGTATGAAGGAGACGCGCACCTGGAGTACCGGACAAAGCCTTGCCGAAGTCATGGAATTAGGTGATTTTGAAGCAACTGAGTTCAATATTGAAGATTTCACGCTTGAAGATATCGCCAGCATCACAGGAATTAACCTCAAAAATCTCAAACTGTCAGATTTTGAGACACTCAATTGGCAAACACTCGAAGACCTCGCCGAAGCAATTCCCAAGCTTGAAGATTCAGAAGTCGGAGCCATCCCACCAATTCAAGAACTAGTGACCAAAGTTACAGGCAGCACCGCAAGCTACCAAACTGTTGGTGAAGTGCTGGACAATTATCCCGAACTGCGAGAAGTGGAACTTGGTAAGTATGTCAAACTTGATAAGTATAAACTAACCAGCATCCCCGACATTCAGGATGCACAGCTAAAGAACTTTACTAACTGGCAAAACACAACAATTAGTAAGGTTCCGGGATTAGCAGATGTACCGTTTGATCAGTTCCCCAGTGTTCCCATCCCCGATGTTAGCTTTATCGGCAAAGTAGACTTACCCCTCGGTTCGCTTGAAAGCGGACGCTGGAAGTCAATAAGCGGTAGCTATCAAGCTGGGTTTAATGTCCCGTGCGAGAAAAAGTGTGGTCATATCGAAGTTTCGGGTAGCGATATTGTGACTGGCGCACAGTGGATGTCCGGCAAAGACCAAAACGTTAAAGGCGGATTCGGCATCTTGGGCAGCCTCAACGGTGGGAAAGAACCCACAGGTCGTCATCCCTTTGGAAAATCATTTAAACAAGTCATCTGGGATATTAACGAAGCTGACGGCACTATCACCACCGCGATGTTCTTCCGTATTTGCAAGCGGGGATGGGTTGACTTGGGCTGCTCGCCCTACTTCATTGGCCCAGTTCCTTTCTTCACCTACCGCGAGATAGACCCAATTATCCTTGGTACACCCCTCACAGTCCCTAAAAAGTAAAAAGGCAATCATAGAAGAATTTATCCTCTTAAATTTTTGACTTGGAGAGGACATACCAGATAACTAATGAAGAAATATGCAACTTCACTTCATCGCATATTTCTTCGATTTCCTCATGCAAAATCAGCACAGATTAATATGAATAATTATCTGTTTGTAACTACTAAAACTAAGACAGTTAAAGAAGTAAAAACTACTCATAAAAATAGCAATCCTGACTTTAGTAAATATACAGATAAGCTCATGTCACCTCAAGGTTTGGCACTTGCGGGTGGAATTGGCTTAATGTTGCTTTTACAGCTTTTTAGTAATGGTAAAAAAGGCAAGCTTGCTACTAGCTATTGGGGTGGAGCAAAGGAAACCGCCCAAGCTAAGAAAAAAGCCTTGAAGCAAATCGTCGCTCCTAAATGTGATAGTGCCAGTTTATATATTGGAGTACACAAATACAAGGGTCAAAAATCACCCAAGAAGAGTGGGGGAGTACCAGTTTATGTACCCGATGTCCAACGCGGAACTGCTGTAATTGGCGCACCTGGTAGCGGTAAATCATTCTCGGCTATCAACCCGATGATTTATTCAGCAATTGACCAAGGCTTTGGTATAGTACTATACGACTTCAAGTATGCAAGTCTTGCCAAAATCGCCAGTTATGCCAAATCAAAGGGGTATGATGTACACGTCTTTGCACCGGGATTCCCCGAATCGGAGGTATGTAACCCAATCGATTTTTTACGCGACAGTAGCGATGCTGAAACCGCAAGGCAGTTAGCTACAGTAATTAACAAGAACTTCCGCTTGTTGGGTAATGCGTCTGAGGATGCATTCTTCGGCCCTGCGGGCGATCAGTTGACGCAGGCTATCTTAATGTTAACCAAAGAGTTTGGCGATCGCGCTGATATTATGACGGCTGCGGCAATACTTTCCAGCGAGAAGATGGTCGAACGCTTGATGGCAGCAGCACTAAACCCCTGGATTAAGATAGCTTTTGGTCAATTATTTAGTTCGGCTGGCTCCGAAAAAACCATAGCGGGTATCGCTGGTAGTGCTTCATTGATGTTCACCCGGTTCATGGCAAGGGGTACATTGGGATGCTTTGTCGGTAAAACAACCCTCCCCCTGGAGGTAAAACGCAAACAGATAATTATCTTCGGGTTAGACCGCGAGCGCCGCGATGCTGTCAGCCCCCTGATGACCAGCATTCTCCACATGGTAGTTTCCCGCAGTATCGCCAAAAAACGCAAGGAAGATGGCCCATTAGTAGTGTGTCTTGACGAGTTGCCAAGTATCTTCCTTCCAGATTTATTTAAATGGCTTAACGAATCTCGTTCCGAAGGATTCTGCGGTATCCTGGGTTGGCAAAATATGGGTCAGCTTGAAAAGATTTATGGTAGGCAAATCTCTAAAGCCATCCTCGGTGCGTGCGGCACAAAATTTGTTTTTAATCCTGGTGAAGAAGAATCTGCTAGATTATTTTCTGCATATTTAGGTGAAGAGGAAATTAAATATAAACAAAAATCTCGCTCAACTGGAGGGGGTAGGGCTAGCACATCTATCAGCGAACAAGAACGGACTCGGAAGCTGTTCGAGCCTGCCCAATTCCTCAAATTACCACCGGGGAAATGTCTATTTATTAACCCAGCTTATAGTAATAAAAATGAGGGTTCAGTACCAATATTAAAAAATATCAAAATCCCGAAATATATTATCGGACTCGAACAAGAAAACGATACTAAGTGGGATAAAGTCATTAAGGAGCTTGCTAGGAAAAGTACCCAGAAAAAGCCCACACAGGAAGATTTAGATTTGCGAGTCAAGGAAGTAGCTCGGAAGTTTCCTATCCCACAAGCACCCGTACAAGCAGGCAATGCACCGTTGCCTGTTGATGCATACAAGAGCTTTTTCTAAAAATGATACAATGTAGCGTCAAAGACGAAAATATCACTCAGACAAAAATAATTAAGCTAATAAATAATTATCACCAAAAAGGTCAATTAATTAGTTCACATCAAGTAAATAGCAAGAATGCACATTCAATTATTAGCTCTTTTGAGGAACAGTTTATCCTCCGACCAAGAGTGAAACTTCATGGGCTACATAGACAGATTGTAATCGATAAAATTGAAATTGAAATAAATGCTAACAACTATGGTGAATTAATCAAACATCATGTAAATTTAATTGGTTTTGAACAACAACAATATGTTGCATATCTACTTCCTTATCCAAGAGTAAACATACATATTATTTTCAACCGTGCCACAGGAAGCCAAGGAAACTTAATTGACATTAGTTTCCCTCAATATAGTATGTGGAATTCAGAATATAAAGTTAAACTCTCTTACGAGGCAATTATCAATGAATATTACAGAGCAGAAAAACAACAACTTGAGTATAGAAGAGATATTGAACGGAAAGTTAGACGACTTATTGAATATTCTGAAAAAGTCACAAACTACGACCTACAACTCGACAACGCTATTAATAGAATTAACCAAATTCTTAGAAAAATGGCATAAAACTTGTGAGGATATTAATGTACAGCACCAACAAATCAATCAAGAAATATTTATAGCAAAAGAAAAACTAACATCAATGGAAGTTAAAATATCCAGACTAGATGACAAGCTAGAAGCAATGTTAAAAATTATTGCTAACCAAAGCGAACAACTAAGCGAAATAAATCAAAATTTCAAAAATTGCCAAATAGAACTAAGTCAAAACAAACATCAAAATGGAAATTCAACCTCTCTATCACTTGAAGAGGTTAAATTTTTTATTTAATAAAACTACCTCAGCTTCAGTCTGATTTCATAGAAAATTACCCATTTCAAAGTAAGATATGTTTGACCCTAGACAAACTCAAATTAATGAATCATATTTAAATACAGCTGATACTGCAATTAAAACAAGTCGGGAATTAAGTAAAACGCTCATCAATGCACTTACTAAGATAACTAAAGTAATTCTCGAAAAACTCAAAGAAGCTCAAGAAGCAAGTAAAATTGCAGTTGAAGTTGGCAAAGACATTTACAATCTTGTATCTGATGAATCTACCCCTGGTGCATATAAATGGGAAAAGGTAGATTTAACCAGCCAAAGTATAAAAAGCAATCAAGAAACTAATATTGGGTTCATGCCAGATGTATTAATAGAAGGTCAATACACAATAGAAACTGAACCTTTTACAGACTATCAAGCACAAAGAATTGCTGCCAGATTAGTAGAAGATGTACCCAATTTAAATAGTGATTATCAGCAAACAGGTGAGATCGCTCTGAAAATTACAGCTTATCTGGAGTCAGAGGGTTCAGAAAAACAAATCGTTATCTATGAACAAGATAGCGAAGGTAAATGTACAACTAATCTCGTCACTGAAATACTTACCCCAGATGAAATAATAAATGTAGCAAGTGAACCACTGATTAAGCTACTACCTCCATCTGCTGAAATTATTGAAAATTCTGAAGATACAAAAGAGTTATTATCTGATAATGAAAATTTCACTGCTATAGAAGTAAATCCACTGTTAGATGAGAGTCAGCTGACTATAAATAAGTTACTACAAGATGAAAACAGCGAAAATAGTTCGCTTATAACTCAAGAAATAAACTCATCTGTTGAAATAGAAGCAGATGAAAGTTTTGGAGATGATGTGGTCAATAATCTTCAAGAAGAAATAGCACAGTCCAAAGAAACTCTTCAAATCAGAGAGATAGTTGTTAGTAACTACCAACCTCAAGATAAAACTGAAGGAGAGGTAAACGAAAATGCAACTCGCAATCAGTTTTTTGCACAAGAGCCAGAGGAGCTAAAAACTAATAATCGAAACAAATATACACCTGAATTTATCTATCAAGAAGTAGCTAACTCCCAAGGTGTAGAGTCAGCAGCGCAGCAGTGGGCGCGTCAAGTTGAAGTACCTATCTATCAAATTAATAATAAACAAGCGCGGGAGGAACGCTACAACGGGGAAAATAAAGACATTGCTGAAACCGCGATCGCAATGTTAAAAAAATACGGCACTCTTGAACAAGATGGGTCACGTATTTACCGTAGCGATACATTTGTGATTCGCCAAGAGGGAGACACTGTTAGCATTCACCGTCGCAGTGATGAACTCTTTGGGTGGGAAAACTCCTTAATAGATTTTAAACTCAACAAAAAAGAGGAACCCAAAATCACGAAAAAACCTACAGAGATGTTACCTGTTGAACGTCAGGAGTTTCTGATAGTGGCAGAGTACTTGGGCGACAATGGCAAGCTCCCTGACCTCAACAATGACGATATCCGTGATGTAGCAAATAGCTTGGGAAGTCTTGCACCCGCTGGCACGATTAAAACCCTGGAAGTATTTAAACAAAACGAGATGTTGCACACTCTCAATAATGTCCTCATCCAGGCTGATAAGGAAGAACTTACAGTAGGTGAATTTACCATCAAGCGTACTCGTGAACCCGAAAATAATCGAGCCAGCCTGCAATTATTTAAAACTACTCAAGAGAAAGGTACTCAGGAACTTGTCCGGTTTGACCTAACTAAAACCGAAGCTGGGATTACTAAAGAGGTCAGCAAGATGAACATCTCTGACTACGACATCAACCAAGTCAAGTTTATTGCCCAGAACGCCAGCAAACTCAACTTGGAACAAATCTTTGGTAACGAACAATCTACCCCCGCAGCCGCACCCAAAGAACGAGTCATACAAGCAGCTGGTGATATGCCTGTGAAAGTTCACCCATATATCGCTGAGGAATGGGCGAACATGGTCAAGTATGGTAGCCCTGACTGGGGAAAGGCAATGAACCAGGGTAATGAAGAGATTCTTCAACGGATAAATGAGAATGACGGCAAGTTACCAATTGCCGACCAGAGGGAAATGTACTTCAAGATTTTAAACCATAAGACAAATGAAGCTGAAAAGAAAGGAGAAACAGTCGTCGATTTTGTTCCCCTCAAAGACATTATGAGCGACTTACAACAATGGCGAGGGGAAGAAATTCGGCAGCAATATACCCCAACTGAACACATAGCCTCCCCTCAACGGCAAACTGTCACTGCTGCACCTAAAAACAAGTCGAGAGAAGTTGAATTGTAAATTACCCATCACCAAGTTTGCAAAGTCGCATTGAAAATATAAAAACTTGAATTGAGAATTTATCCAAATTTGTACGAGTTACGAAATTTAAAAAGCTTACTTTATAAACTTTTCACTGATTTTGAATAATTAGTCTCTTTACTTAAATCAGTAACGCGATTAAAACAAAAATTACTACGTAAAGCTCACGCAGATACTCAATGTAGTATCTCAAACAAAAAACTAAAAAGTGAGCTTAACATCCGAATTAAAAAATAGAAACTCACCTATCAGGAGATGGTTTGACTCTAGACTCAACAAGACAGTCATCAAGATGATTACTAACCATAACCAGCTATTAGAAAATCAAGAAATTATCAGACCGATTGATGGGGTAGATTTCCCCTTAGTAGGAAGTGCGATCGCCAAAGCACTTGCTAAGTATTTAGGAAGCATCTATGAAGATAAAACATGGTTTACTAATTGTCTTGCCCAGGTTGGAGCCAAAGCCCTCAAAATAGAATATGCCTTCGATTATTCCATTACAAATTCAAATTCACTTGAAGAAGAAGCTCTAAAGAGTATGCTACTGGGTGCATTAGAAAATTATGCTCGTAGCCGTAATATTCATGAGATTATTCAACCTTTTCTACAAGGAGAAAAATCCCTTCAGCTTGAAGCAGAATACTTCAAAAAATGGCTTCCTAGTATCCAAGATACATCTCAAATCATCGGTATTGTACCCCGTACCTGGCAAACAGTAGCTAATCAAGTAAGTGGGAATATTACCTGCAATGCTTCATACCCTTTAAGTCAATATCTTGGAGGTGCTGATTGCCAGATAATTGCTGGAAATACTCTCATCGATGTACGAACAACCGCCAAAAAGCGTCCCTTCTCTCTAGAAAATTTTTACCAACAAATTAGTTACGTCCTGCTTGATAGCAATGATACCTATAGTATCAATCAACTGGTCTGGTTTTACAGCCGCCAACAGTCGGTATTCTTCTATCCTACTGACAAAATATTCCGCAACTTGCAAGCAACAAGAGAAGAATTTAAGAAAATGATTCTTGATAACTATCACACAAATAGGCTAGCAGAACAAAACAAGTGTTTATATCTTCCCCAGTAAGGATAAAAATATGATTCAAGACTTTCAACTCAATCCTAGCTTCAATATCCACTTCGATGGTATGAAGTATCACGCCAAGATTCACTTTGATATACTTTTGAAACTGAAGCAGAAGAAATTCCAGCAAGTGATATTAGCACTCTTGCTACAAAAATATCTAACCGTTGGCAGCAGTATCTTCTGAATATTGCAAATAAATACAGACATCTACTAGTTAGCCTTCTCCAAGCAGAAGGTTAACTTAACGAATGTAAATAAACTTTTGCTCGTTTAAATACTATGAAATTAGGTTTCTATCCAGTATTGGGTAAGAGCGATTTTGTTAGAAGCAAGGGTAAAAAAATCCCAATCTGGCAGTTGCTTGAGTATCAGCCGGTGGGCTGGCTATACTCACTCGCAATTAAGGCAGAAATTGTTCCAGATAGTCCTATTATTCATGACTGTGGGGCATTTAACTACCGTGACCAAGATATCCCCACTCTAAACGGTAAATATGTTGATGCCCACTGGTCTATTCATAGATATCGAGAACGCTCAAAGGTCGGCGATATTATTGTTTGTCCCGACCATTTACTTGTTGGAGAAAATATCAGGGAACGGCAAGAATACAACCTTAAACAAGCAGAAACATTTATCCAACTTGCTAAAAGTTATCTTCCCAATAGAATACCCCTAGCAGTCATCCACGGGCAGTCTCTCAGTGAACGCCTCGAAGTAGCAAAATATCTTTTGGGACTGGGATACCGCCATCTCGGCATCGGTGGGCTTGTTTCCCAGGCGAGAGAGTATTCGATTAACTTACACATTATCAAAACAATCACTCAAGTTGTGCGATCGCTAATTAACTCGGAACGAGTATTGCCGAAAGCGGATGCAATGCCTGCGGCGGACGTAGCCATCGCACCATTGCACGAACCAAATGCTCACCTGCACGTTTTTGGATTATGCTCGCCCCAGTATGCCAAAGCTTTTATTCAGATGGGACTATCCTTTGATGGTTCAACTTTTATCCGGGAAGGACTAGGCGGTGGGATGTTCGTCAGCCACGAGGAAAAATTAATTCGGATACCACCAACCCACTGCGTACCAAAGTGCAACTGTCATGTTTGCAGGGTTCTCAACCGACATAGGATTGACCCTCGGCTGACAAACAAAGGACGGACGCATACTATGGGAAGAATCGCCCACAACCTCAATCTGGTGATCGGCACCTACAGAAAGTTCACTCCCAAGGAAAAAGTCTACCTGGTTGCTGGATGTGGCAAGCAGCTTACCTACCCTGCTGCCGCCAAAGACTTATATTATTCCCAGCACTTTCAAGCGTGCCGTCGCTACGTAGAAGAACAAGAGTCAAAATGGTATATCCTCTCACCTTTACATCAAGTTATTAACCCAGAAGCAATCATCAAGCCCTACGACAAATCCCCCTATTCCTTATCTCATCAGGAACGCATATTATGGGCGCGACAAGTAGCAGAAAGCCTCATACAAGTTGCGTCCCCGGAAATAGAGTTTGTATTCTTGACGGGCAAGCTTTACAGACAGGAGGTAACGCCCATTTTACAAGCAAACGGATACGAGACAAAAATACCAATGCAGCACCTAGCCATTGGACAGCAACTTGCCTGGATAAAGAAGGAACTGGAGCAAGAAAAACAGCTTGTTTTAGATATATAAACCAGCAGTAATAGCAGCAAAATGATTTATGGATACTACAAAACGAGTAATTAATATAAGTGAAAAATTCGGTAGCTGGATTGTACTAAATAAACAAGGAAAGCAAGTATTATGCCAGTGTGATTGTGGAACCCAAAAACTTGTCTACAGTCACACCCTTAGCAATGGTCGGTCAACTAATTGCGGTTGTAAAAAAAGAAAAGAATCCATCCCACTTGGGGCAAACTTTGGGAGACTTAAAGTTATATCAGATGTAGAAGTTAAGGGGAAAAGGGGTGAATTACTACTCCTTACCCTATGCAGCTGCGGAACCCAAAAGTATATCAGTAAAAATAGCCTAAAAAGGGGGCTTACACAAAGCTGCGGATGCTTGCAGCGCGAAACCCTCAAGAACGATAAAACTGTCCACGGTCACTGCAAAAGCCACGAGTATAACTCCTGGTTACACATCAAGCGCATCTGCTATAACAAGAACCATCATCAGTACAAGTATCATGGCGGGTGCGGAATTGAAGTTGATGCATCCTGGCGCGATAACTTTACCCAGTTCTTAAAAGATATGGGAGTAGCACCCGAAGGAACAGTCATAGCACGTATTGATCTAGAGAGTGACTTTGCTCCCGGAAATTGTCAATGGATACCTAGAAAAGAGCATTACCGTCAAATACATTTCTTAAGAAGAAAAGAATTCTTCATTTCTCAAACTTTACCCAAACCAGTTGTTACAAATTATGAGATTAATGTTTCACCAAATATTATTCGCGCAATTGTAAAAGCTCATGCAAATGGTGAAGCTAATATGAATAAACTTGCTACACAATATCAAATTAGCGCTCAAGACGCAATAAATATTATCCTTAACCACGCTTAATCATAATTTTTTTTAATAAAAGTGCGTCATCTTAATCGATAACGCACTTTTATTTTCAATAAATCATTGAATATTTTAAATAAAAATTAATCTGTTCATAGATTAATCACCACAGTTATTACACATCTTGTAAAGGTGGTTATTAGGAGTAATTCAGCAATCAATAAAATAAAATCCAAAGTATTTTACCTGAGCATGAAGTTGACTGCACATGGCTAAATAATGGCGATTTTTAACTAAGTGTTCATACAAATACGAATCATTCTCTAGCTAGAAAATGGAGCTAGATTTTCTACCACAGACGAAATTATCAACTAGCTAGGCAAGCAAAACCTCAAGTCAAAATCATAAAAATTGTACATGATAATACACAACGGCTCTTACATCTGGTTTCACGCAGGACAAACTGCAAGATGGGGAACTATAAATGCGATTAAAGCATTGCCATACCTAATGATTGCATACCAAATCGACGGACAGTGGTACAGTGACCCCGATTTTTTACCACCCAAAAATCTAGAAGTAAAACCAACAATTCCTATAAGTTCAGCAATTATTCACATACCAAAAACAATAGTTGAGCTACAACCAATTGTTCAATTATGTGCGGGATTTAGGAACAAAAAAATTCACAGTCTTTGGGTGGTTAATGCTCCAGAGCAGGTATTGAAACATATCTTAAAGTGCAAGCAATGGGACAGTATATCACCCAAGCAACTATTAGAAACTCTGTATGAATTAATTCTTTATGGCTACGAAGTCAAAATACTTCCCGCCAAAAAGGAAACCATATCCCCAATCGAATGGATGGAATAGTAATGACTAATAGCAACCAACAACTCACACTTTACTATCCTTGTGTAGTCCAAATTCTAGATCAGTTTGTACAGACAATATCAGTTGAGTTTTGGATACAGAATCCAATAAACGAAAAATGGAATTTAGTAGCATTGAAAGACGGTGATAGCAGCAGCATATCGGGTTATAAATATGCGACAGCACCACGGAAAATGGCATACCTCAATGAAGAATATCAATCAATAGAAGCCTTTTTGCAAGCCAAAAAAGAAGAAGGTGTAGACTATCCTATTCGACATAAAAGAACTTATCTGACAGTTAAGGGTGCTGCATCTCACAAACTATTCTGGACATGGACAAATCCTCAGACCAATAAAATTGAACGCATCCATTGGCATCCTTTAGCTATAAAAGCAAAGGCAAGTGAAGATGACCGAACTGATTACTCAAATATAACTCCAGTCAAGATTGTAAATGGCAAATTAATTACACTTGAAAAGGAGAATTTACCATCAAATAGAGCAGCTTTTTCGGAGTTTCTTGCAGACAGGGAAGAAAACCTCCGCCTTGCACTCGAAGCCCTAAAATCACCCAATCCTGATGCCGCACTCGAACTGCTAGCCATCATGGAAGAAATATCCAAAGACTGCTTCTATGCCAGTTGGATTATGGGCAATGGATACAATTTAGAATCAATTCTTAAATCATGGGATGGCACTAGCGACGTCAGCTACGGCGGTGGAGAAATCACACAGCAACAGTTAGCACTAATGCGCGTTCTTTCTGAACTATCCCAAGGCTGGTGGTTTTGGGATGAAGATCAGGACACTGGGGTAATTTTCCAAAGTTAAACTTACAGGGGAATCGCCTGATTATTTGGGCTGGGAGTATTGCGATCGCTGTACATAATCGGGAATGCGCTTACGATTAACAGTAGCGCATTTTTACACTCAGTATGTCGAAGGTTAATTTTGAGGAAAGATGGCGATGTTTGAGGAAGACCGTTGAGACACTTACTTCGAGCTAAGAGTAAGTGTCTACCCCTGTGTAGCAACTGGTTAATTTCTATTTTCAGTCGTTTTAGAGAATAACAATCTCATACCCACTACAGATGATTATTTAGTAGTGGGTTATACTTACAACTCCATATCGCAATTCCGAGTTGGAGAAAATTGATATTGCCTTTGTCTTGCAGCCGCTATTTCAAAAGAGGTATCAAATTCCGTAACCTTTGTTCCAAGTTTTAATTCCTCGTATAAAGGCACACCATCGCCGTCATTATCACTCTTGAGAATCTTAGTCATGATATGAGCAGGGGCAACTTGCGCGAGGCGGTTGACTATATTAGCAACAAACTCGTTAGATGCTTCGCAGCCATTAAGGTATCTAATCAAAGCATCAGCAATAGCCTCAGTCATCTTGGCTGGGTTTTTTACCCCCGCTTCCAGAATAAAGTCATCGTAAATAGCTTTCTCGCTATCAGTAAAATTTTCCTTGCAAGCTTGTTGGATAATTAATTCAGCCTGCTGTTGTTGATTTAAAATTGTCATAGTGGTTTTTAGATATTGTTAAAGGAATAACAGATATGACACATTATGTTTGCGATTTGTATGGCAATACAAACTGGAAGATTCCAGTAGAAGAAGTCGCCGCTAGAACATTCAATACAGAACAAGAAGCACAACAATGGTTCCAAGAGAAGTGTTCTGATAACAGTATTGAATTTAGTGGCTTCCATGACACTGAACGCTACGTCACTAACTGGGTTTCCTGCAACGGTCAAGAAGTTGGTGAAATCACCAAACGCCCTACCTAATTCCAACAAATCCTATTATAAATTCAGAAAATTGTTTGTACCAGACAATTTTCTTCATCAAATTTAACGCCATATTAAATGACGCTCATAGACGGACAGTTAATACGAGAACACATAAAGCAAGAATGTCAAAAATACAAATCCATATTTCAAGCATCTCAAAAAGAAGTAGCAATCATCAGATTTGAAGCTTCAGAAAATACCAGCAATGAATTAAGAGCTAGATAAGAAGCAGCCAGAATCTCAGCAGAACAAAAAGTAGCTATTTTCAACGCTATTGGCATTACTCCCAATTATATTGTGCTGTCACCCAATATCGCAGTAGAGCAATTTGACGGCATCGTTCAATCCATTAACGAAAACACTCAAGTCACTGCTGCTATTGTTCAATATCCAATTCCAGCTAAGTTTACAAGCTCAATTGGGCTATTAGAGCCACAAAAAGATATAGATATTTACCTCCACCATTACAACCTAAGATAACGGGGAACCGCCAATGGGCAATGTTTCTTTCTGTTTTGGGGAAATCTCACCACCAATATACAATTCATACGGTGTTAAATCTCGATAACTACACAGTTGAGGGTTATCGTTCTTTCATCACTCTGGTCAAAGAAAAATTTCAGCCAACTTCTAAACAAGGGACAGAAACTGGGTTGGGAGCTTTATCTCGGCTCAATGTCGATAAACATTAAAAATATACGATAAAGATTAGCGAATAGTAACGTTTTGTAAAATTTTGTATAGCAAGATTTATCTACAGCTTTGCATATCAGCAGATGAATAACGCTATGATTCCAGACGAGGTAATAGTTATAAATTTGGAGGAATAATTAGTGTTGAAAGCAGATATTTGTCTAGGAATAGTCATAGGTACTTTAGTCACCTGTATAGTCGTTCCTGACTTCAGATGTGACTTTCGTCTGGTAGCACCAGTTGCTATTAATGCAGTGGTGCTGCTGGCTAAATCTGATGATAATGACAAGAAACGACACCGCTACTAACAGTGTCGCTTCTGATTAACAATTAGGTTGTTTAAACTAGGTTCTTTTGCGAGAGGAACCTAGTTTGAAAATAGAATGTTTCAAATGAATGTTATCTCAGATAGTTGCGACGGTCAAGGTAATCCTGAAGACTTAATAACTAGTTATTGAACAAATCCAAATCTGTCACAGCACCAAGACTGCTAGAAGATACCAAAAAGGCATATTTCGCCAACACGCCTTTAGTGTAACGTGGAGCGGGAGGTTGCCAATTGACACGACGACGGGCCAATTCTGATTCAGATATATTCAACTGCAATAGACGAGCGGGTGCATCAATAGTAATACTATCGCCTTCTTCTACAAGCGCGATCGCACCACCAACTGCTGCTTCTGGGGCCACATGACCAACCACCATGCCATAAGTACCACCAGAAAAGCGCCCATCGGTAATTAATCCCACTGCATCACCCAAACCAGCCCCGATAATTGCTGAGGTGGGAGCCAACATTTCTCGCATTCCAGGGCCACCCTTGGGCCCTTCGTAGCGGATGACGAGAATATTACCAGCTTGAATTTTACCCGCCAAAATTGCATCTAAAGAAGCTTCTTCCGATTCAAATACTCGTGCAGGCCCGGTAATTACTGGTTTTTTCACGCCAGTAATTTTAGCGACAGCCCCTTCCGTTGCCAAATTACCTCTGAGAATGGCTAAGTGTCCTTGAGGATACATCGGGTTATTCCAAGTCCGAATCACATCTTGATTGGCAGATGGTTCTTCTGGTATATCTGCTAATATCTCTGCAATGGTTTGACCGCTGATGGTGAGGCTATCACCGTGTAATAAATCATGCACAAGTAGCATTTTCATTACTTGCGGAATGCCACCAGCTTTGTGCAAATCTGTAGCGACATATTTACCACTTGGTTTTAAATCACACAAAACGGGAACACGGGCGCGGATTGTTTCAAAGTCATCCAGGGTTAACTCTACATTAGCGGCGCGGGCGATCGCTAAGAAATGCAATACAGCATTGGTCGAACCACCCACTGCCATAATTACAGAAATGGCATTTTCTATAGATTTGCGGGTGATAATTTGGCTGGGTAAGATTTGTTTCCGAATGGCTTCGACTAACGCATAAGCCGATTTTTCCGTGCTGTCGCCTTTTTCGGCATCTTCGGCTGCCATTGTCGAAGAATAGGGTAAACTCATCCCCATCGCTTCAAATGCTGAAGACATGGTGTTAGCTGTGAACATTCCTCCACAGGAACCAGCCCCAGGACAAGCGCGACTTTCGACTTCTAATAATTCCTTGTCGTCAATTTTTCCAGCACTGTATTGACCAACGGCTTCAAATGAACTGACAACAGTTAAATCGCGTCCGTTGTAGTGACCGGGTTTAATTGTACCACCGTAAACGAATATTGCAGGGATATTCATCCGAGCGATCGCCAGCATTGCCCCAGGCATATTTTTATCACAACCGCCAATCGCTAGCACACCATCCATACTTTGTCCAGTACAGGCGGTTTCAATGGAATCTGCAATGACTTCCCGCGACACTAGGGAATATTTCATCCCTTCAGTTCCCATCGAAATCCCGTCGCTGATGGTAATTGTGCCAAACATTTGCGGCATCGCCCCAGCAGATTTAATCCCAATCTCTGCCCTTTGTGCCAGTTGATTTATCCCCATATTGCAGGGAGTAATCGTACTGTAACCGTTGGCAATGCCCACAATCGCTTTATTGAAATCTTCATCTTTAAAACCAACTGCCCGCAGCATAGCTCGATTTGGCGATCGCTGCACCCCTTGCGTCACAATTTGGCTTCTTAAATTCTCCGACATCGTTACATCATCCTCTGACTTCCATGTATGAGTATGATAGATAGCAATTTTTGAGATGTCCAATATATATTTATGAATATTTGAGACTTATAAAATATCAAAACTATGGAACTGCGACACCTGCGCTACTTCATTGCTGTAGCTGAGGAACTACACTTTAGTAAAGCCGCAGAGCGACTTCACATCGCTCAACCTCCCTTAAGCCAGCAAATTCAGCAGCTAGAAGCAGAATTAGGGGTAGAACTTTTTCAACGCAAAACCAAACGACAGGTGCAGCTAACGGAAGCCGGACAAGTATTTTTGCAAGAAGCTTATCAATTGTTCGCTCAACTGTCCAAGGCAATTGATCTGACTCAACGGACAGGTAGGGGTGAGAAAGGACAACTACGAGTAGGTTTCACCAGCTTGGTAACTTACGATTTGCTGCCTGTGATTTTGCGGCGGTTTCGAGAACAGTTTCTAGAGGTAGAGTTAGTATTGCAGGAATTAACGACAACTGAGCAAGAACAAGCGCTATTCAATCACCGCATCCATGTAGGTTTTGCCCATCCACCTTTAGAAGACAACACTTTCAATCAAGAATGCATTCAGCAAGAAGGACTAATTGTAGCTATGTTGGAAACTCATTTCTTAGCTAGACAAGAAAATATTTCAGTGCGATCGCTCTTGAACGAAAATTTTATTATGTTCCCCCGCCATTTGGGTCCCGGACTTTACGATCAAATCCTGAGTCTTTGCCAGCAAGGAAATTTCAGCCCAAAAGTGACTCAGGAAGCAATTCAAATGCAGACAATTATCGGGCTAGTGTCAGCGGGAATGGGGATTGCGATCGTACCGTCTTCTTTGCAAAATCTTCAAAGGGGTGGTGTAGTTTATCGCACTTTAGAAGAAAAAACACCATTAGTCGAAACGGCTGTAGTGTGGCGACAAGAGGATATGACACCTGTTTTACGGGAGTTTCTACAAATTGTGAGAAGTGTCTGTGGTTAATTAATCAGTTAAAAAGGCGATCGCCTCCATTAGCTAAATATGCTAGGTTCTAATACGCTTGGGTTAAGCATTTCTTTCTTCTCTTTGTATCCTACCCTGCGGCTACTCCTGCGGAGAACTCGTAAGAGTAGCCACTCCGTGTCTATGCGTTCTTCTGGTGCGTCCGCTTTGCGAATGCGGTAGCCTGCGGTAAGCCGCTTCTATACGAGACCTGCGCGTAGCAAGATCCCCTCAAGGTACGCCAACGCGTCTACGTTCAGAAAATTGACCTTGACAAAGAGTTTTAGCCTTAACCCAAGCGTATTGCACCATAACTTAGCAATACTCAAGTCGGGTTCTATAGCTAATATGGCAATAACAAAAACCACTACTTTTGACTAACGCCTACTTGCTAAAACAGCAAGTAGGTAACTTTTTATGACCCAGCTTGAATGGTTACAAGCAAATAAACAGGTTTATTCTAAAGAACATGGTGTTATCCATATCGCTGCTATCATCGAGAGAAATCTTTACTTCAAAAAGGGAAGTGTAAATCAAATTATTTTTGACTGGGAGCAGGAGGTAAATAGCGGTAATTTATTACCTCTTAATCAAGCACCAACAGGTAAAAGTATTCTTTACCAAGAGATAGCAGCTATTCTTGATGGCTCAGGAAAACTACAGAGTTGTGATATAATTCCTGCTCAAGAAGCTAAACTTTGTCCCATACCAGATGATATTCACTCTCTAGTTAAATATGCCCTGAGTCAGTCAGGAATTACGCAACTATACTCTCATCAAGTCGAGGCATGGGAGGCTTACAAAAAAGGGGAAGATATCATTCTCCAAACTCCTACCAGTAGTGGTAAAAGTATCTCCTTTTTAATTCCAATCATTCACGAGTGCCTAAAAGGTAAATCAGCTTTAGTATTTTTTAACTTGAAAGCACTTGCATTTGATCAGGTAGAGAAAATTCGCTCGTTTGTTAGCCACCTAGATGAAGAAATTCGCCCCCAAGTTCTCAATATTAATGGTGATATTCCTCCCCAGGAGCGCAAACAACTTTACAGTCATCAACCCTCGATTTTATGCGTGACACCCGATGTATGGAACCATGAACTGAACAACTATCAGTTTGACTCAAACTGGGGATTTAGAGAAACAATCAGAAAAATTTCAATCCTCGTCTGTGATGAAGCGCATTTCTATCAAGGCATCTTTGGCTCTCACTTTGCCCTACTTAATCGGCGAACTCAATTAATGATAGAATCTGCTGGCAATAATATTTCTAAATTACAGTACATCTTTGCTTCTGCAACAATTAGTAACAGCAGCGAAATTGCCCAGAAGATATCCAATCGAATAGAACAAAGCAACCTTGCTATTATCGACCAAAGTGGAGCAAAACGCTCGGAGATTACTTTCCTTAGCCTCAAAGCACGAAACAATACTCTTTACCAAACTGCCCAAGTTGCAGCGATGCTCGTAAGTAAAGGAATAGTCGGGATTTGTTTCTGCGATAGTAGAGAACTGGTAAAGGTTTTAACTAATGCCATTCGTAAAGCTTTAGTGGAGATGCAACTGCCCCACATGGGAGAAACCATCTCAGCATTTTATGGCAGCATGAAGGCAAATCAGCGGAACAAAATTATTGCAGATATACAAAGCGGGAAGGTCAAGTTCATTATATCCACGAGTGCTTTAGAAGCGGGTCTGGATATAGGGTCTATCGATGCAACTATCGTACATAGTTACCCAGGCTCAATTCTTGCCTTTCGCCAAAGGGCGGGGCGTGCAGGCAAGAAGCAGGGCTATTGGTGTTTATCCCGTCGAAAAGGTCGATTATGGATTCTTACTACGCCAATCACCCGGAACGTCTCTTATCTGATCCTCCAGAAATTATCAACTTTAACCACAATTATGAAACAATCTTGGAGCAGCACATTCTCGCCTGTTGCAAAGAAAGTAAACCGACACAAGCTCAAATTGCTCGACATTTTAGTACTTCTGGCGATGCGATCGCCCGACAGCTAATCGGTAATAATCAACTGATTTTCAGTTATAACCAAAGACTGACAACTAATCGAAACCTCGGTTATGTCCACTCAAAAATTAAATTCAGAGGCAACACTGACCAAAATATTAGTTATATCAACCAAGATAGCGCGGAAGAGTTTGAGGAAAGTTCGGCATCATCTGCGCTACGAGAAGTTTACCCTGGTGCTATATATCTTGCTCAAGACTTTGATGGCAACCCCGTACAGTATAAATCACAAGAGCTAAATTTAACCGAAGGTAAAGCAATTCTCAAGCCAATTGAGGCAACCAATCTATTTAGTCGTCCCGAAGGAAGCCTAAATTTCGAGGAAATTAAAATTGCAGGGGAAGCCAAAATTATCAATCTTTCCCAAGGCGCAGCTAGATTTACACCTGTTTCAGCCAAAATCAAAGAAGAAATTTACGGGTACAACTTGTACAGGCTGGAACAAAAATGGACTTGCACTAATAACAGATGTCGCAACTTCAATTTAAATTTACCCGGACACATACAAACTTGTCCTGCTTGCAATACCCAACTTATTGAACGAGAATTTGTCGAACTCTTGGAAGAAAATAAATACAAGGAAGCATTTGCTCTTAACTACAATACATTCTGCGTTAGGGTTGAAATTAACGCTGATGCGAGAAAATATTTTTCAGCCGTCGTCAAAAATCTCCGAAAAGAGATACTCAACAAACAGAAATATATTTCCAATGAAGAGAAACAACTATTTGAAAGCAATGAAACTCAGATTTGCGTTCATACTCTCGCGCACCAACTCATGCTCAGTTTACCACTTGTCGAACATGGAGCAAACAGTCGAGATATCGATTTCATGTTAATCGAAGTACCATCAAATTATAAGATAGTAGGCTATTTCTTCGATACATGCGAACACGGTACAGGTATGTGCGATACTCTCATCAAGTATTTAGAAACTGCTTTTATGAAGGCAAAGTTTCTAGGAGATAATTGCCCTTGCAAATACGGTTGCTCATCTTGTACAACAATTCAACGCTGCCCTGATGATAACAAAGCACTGTTTAAATCAGTTGGGCTATCTCTACTGGAGGAAATAATCAATCTTACAAAAACAAGAACCATTAATCAATAATTAAGATAATCCTACCCAAGATGGGTAGGATTATTTTTTCAGTAATTAAACCACATACATCGCTTACGCACAAGATTTATGAAAATTTGTGAGAATAAGCAATGTATATCGAACTATTAGCCGATTCAAGTCAAAACCCCAAACGGTTTCAAATTCTCCATGCACCAACATATCTCCTCCTAGAAACAGATTTTAAGTTAGGAGATTTTGTTGAGTCTAATAGCATCAATTTTATTATCACTCATGCTGTCAATCTAGGATATGAAGTAAAAATATCCCATCCCAAAGGGCAAGACAATGAAAAATATACTCTCCCTCAAATCAGTGACGAGCTTACTGATTTGATGATTAATTATCCATCAGACTTAAAATTACGAACTAATGGGATGGTTTTTGAACAAAGGGCATATTTAATGTCTAAAGTTTACGATGAAGTGTGCCAAAATCTCGAATCAAAAGCTCTCTTAAAAGAAGCCGAGTATTGGCTAATAAATTACGCACGAGAGGTAATTGCCAAACAATGCCATTACTTACCAGATATCCTGATTAAAGTAGATAACCCGGTTATTAGAGCAATGGCAATAGATACATTCATGCTCTGGCAGCCAGACTGGAAAAAGGCTATCTCCCAACATGCAGGAAGCAGATTTGAAGCTGGTAATAATGAGTTTGAGGTTATCAGCTACTACCACAATCAAGAAAAAAAGGGTAGGGACGGGATAATGGTACTGTGCAAGGTAACAAAAACCATGAATAATTATCTTGAATTTCCTACGTTCCCCTTCAATACAAACTGTACTATTGGGACTTATCAAGTCGAAAATGCCCTGAACCAAAGGTTGGCTTAAAACATAAATCATCAGATCAAATATTATTCATGAGCAACCAAGAAATCAATTATTTAATAACAGGCATTTGTACGTTTCATTGGAATACTGACTTTCATAAATTCTGTGAAGTCTGCAACTTTGATCCCAATCATGCTTACTCAAAGGAGAAATGGCAGCAGTGGCAACAATTTGTATCCAGTATCAAAGCGTTTGACCAAAATACCCTTGCCAAGCTAGTTGAAGCAGGCCATCAGTTAGCACCGTAATCATAATATCAAACCACCACAGTCACTAACGCACCCGTGCATGAATTATCGAAATAATTAGCCACATGAATTCATGCACGCCCAAATCCGTCATTTGGTATCTTCGCTTGACAACTTACCCGAAGAATGGCGAATCGTCCCTACCTTTGGTAAACGTCCTCTAGGGAAAGAATGGGAAAAAAATACCTACTCTCCCAGAGAACTACAAGCCGAACTCGTCCGCCGCCGCCTAAAAGTTTGGACAAATAACAGATTGATCACCCCCACTGGTGTAGCCTTGGTATGCGGTTCCAATCATCCTCAAGGGTACTTAGTAGCTATTGACTGCGACGGGGAAACCTCTTGGCGACAAATTATCCAAATTAACGAACATACAGAACCAGAAGAACTCAACCAGATAATACCCGCCGAAGCAACCGATGTTCCTATGGAGTCGTTACACGATACTCCTACGGAGTCGTTACACGAACGCGCTCAAAAATACCTTCCTCCCACAATTGCATTTACCTCTGGAAGGAAATATCGGAGCCAGCGCTTATACCTCATCCCAAATTCAAAAGCTTGGGAAGTAAAATCTCGCAAAATCAAAACTGGGAAGGACGAACACCTGGAGTTTCGAGGCAAAAACCTAGCCTCGATCCTTCCCCCCTCCTTTCACCCAGAGGGCAGAAATTACAGATGGCTTCCTGGCTGTAGTCCATCTGAGCGCCAAATAGAAATAGCCCCCGACTGGGTAATTGCTCAGATGCTTGCCAAGCAGGAGAAAGCAAGAAAGTTTAACCTACCCCAAGAAAAATATAACCGCAGATATGGGGTAGACAGATACGCTCATTTAATTCCCTCAATCGAGACAAATATCCAGACTGCACTTGTACTACTTGAAGTCATACACCCTCGATTTGCAGATGATTACCACTCGTGGATTCAAGTCGGGATGGCACTTCATAGTGTTAGTCCCATTTTATTTAAAGCATGGGACACTTGGAGCCAACTTTCTCCTAAGTACAAATCAGGCGAATGCGCCTACAAATGGCAGTCTTTTAACAAGACAGGTATTACTATCCGCACCTTATTTAGATTAGCCAATCTCTCTTAATCATGAGCAGTCAAATATCACCTGACGAAAATGTAACTAACCTTGAAGACAGTTATAGCAGTAGAGATTTTAATCCTGATATTCAGGAGAATAGCGATTTAGAAGAAACATTAGATGAATTAGTAAACACTGAAGTTATAAACCAAGATTCATCTACCGAGATAGATTTAGGCAATTCTGACACAAAAACCACCTTAATAACCATTCAACTAATACCAAACTCTGAAACAGTAATTGTCTCAATTGGAATCAAAGGCGCACCTCCAATTATCAAGACGATGAACCTTGCTGAGATAACATCTCATCCTGTCATAAATAACTTGCTACAGGATTTAGAAAAATCTCTCCCAGAGATGTTAGATATCTGCAAGCAAAGGATGGAAAAGCAGACTATACATCAGAATCGACAGGAACAATCAAAACAAGTACAAAAGCGTAACCTGTCTGAAGATAAAGACAAAACACCCGCGCCTAACAACCAACTGTCACTATTTTAATTACCATGAAGTACATTGCGATTATCGAAGGACAAGAAATTCCTCTTGATGAGGCGATCGCCCAAGATGACAACACTCTCAAAACAGCCATTAGCGTCTACTTTCCAGAATATGCTAATGCCGAAATTGAACGACAAACAACTGATGATACAGTTTCAATTCGTTTGGTAAAAAAAGCAGGTACTAAGGGAAGTCAATTCAGAGAATTGAAAAATAGTTCTGAAGAAATAAATCCTGCACTAAAGTTAGGGTGGCAGATAAAGCTTCTGGAGATAAAAAATCAAATTAGTCTCGAAAATTTAATTACCCTACAACCTGAGATAGAAAAAGCTATCAAGCTCGGTCATAATTGGGAAACTTACATCGAAAAAGTAACTCGAAGCCTTAAGCATCAATCTGCTGCCACGAGTAAATATCCCGTACTGTAATAACAAATTTATAGCCGCTAAAAGTTATAGCGGCTGATTAATTATGCTTGCGAACATACAATCATTCAAAATACCCATTACTTGTTTAGCAGCAATTATCTACCTAGAAAATCTCTCCGAACGAGTAAATCTCTTAAGCCTGTATCAAAAAATATTCCCAGAACAATGGTTAGAATCAACCATTCATATTGATAAACAATCACATCCAACAAGTGCTTACATGGATAGAGAAATTGAATTTATTCAACTGGTGAATGATAATCTATTCCCGATAGAATATATCGATGAGATTGAGTTTAGTCCTGAACATAATAGTATTCCTGTATCACCACAAAAAGTTGAATGGTGGTATGAAGATTTCGAGGAACTAGAATACTCAGAAAAGTTCCTGCTGTCGTTGATGGGGCAAGGGTACAATATAAGCCAATGGGAAGTAAATTTTGGTTTTACTCCTGATTACATTGCTCTAGCAGAAGAAATTTACTTCGAGACACTTGTCAAGCTATGCCGTCGTTACAAAAGTCCTCTTCAATATTTAGATACAGGCATACGAATTATAGATTACTCGACTGAAAATATCTGGCTAGATGTTACGTGTGAAACAAGCGATTGGCTGGAATGGACTTATGAAAATATCATGTTTCTCAGTCAAAAGTGGAAAGAAGCCGTCTCGATGATGGAAAAATCAAATAAGCTTACGCACTTGCTAGAAACATCTCTTCCTGCTCGGAAAGCAGCAGTCAAAATTTGGAATAGAGCATCAAAATCATGAATGTAGATACAAACATATTACCAATAATTAACTTAGAACATATCTCTCAAATTCTGCTTGGGAATATTCCCCAAGATGATTTAATAGCACAGTTAATTATCCTCAAAGGACAATTTATTTTAGTCGAAAACGAAGGCAAAAAATCTAAGTACAAATTTCTTTCCCCTGAAGCAGTAGAGAAAGCCTTCACAAGTAAAACTGCCGCATCTGGATGGCTTTCTAGCAACACGATTTGGTGGGGTAAAAATCCAGAGGGAGAGGCAATTATTCAGTTTTACTCTCCCCAAAAATATCAAATTCAAATTATGGGACAGGAAACTAAAGTAATTACTGTCCCCATGCCTGCATTCCTCTTTGCTGGATGCGGTAGTAGATATTACCTCTGGGCAGTTAAAGGGAGGGTATTTAAACCAGACGCGCAACTGTACAAGCCACCTCTACCTAACGTCTGGGACGACTCTAGTATTTGCTTTGGGGGAAATTCTCCCGGTATGTGCAGTGCTGCAACTATAAACCAAACTTGGGAGTTGTTCTGGAAATCACCCTTTAATAAGGACTTGTCCCAAGGCAAATCAAAAACTCATCCCGACAATATCTGCAACCAGCTAATCAAATTGCACGAGTCTAAACCCAAATCCTACCCTTCAAGTGACCTTGTTTCCGTTCATAGCTGGAAAGTCACAACCCCAGAAGACATTATCAATCATTTGTTCAATTAGCCATGAATCCCTTTATCGGTTATCACTTCGCTACAAGTAATAATTTTCCTCCCTACAGCCAAAAACTTCAGGAATATTGGCTGGCAGCAAATGGGCTTTTCTTGCGATCGCACCGCCGCGAGTTAGAGGTTTGTTTGCAAGTGACTCAAACTCAAGTTGCTGGACTCCAACCCCTTGAACCCTACTTTCGCCTGAAAGTCCCAAAAGTCCCAAGCCTTGTAATTGCTGATATTATCAATGCTGCCAGCATCAACCCCCAACAGGAAATCCTATTCTACTTGGGAGTGACAAACAACCAATGGTGGTGTCACACGCCACTGCAAACTGCGTCTTCTACTCACGTCCTATCTTTAGAAAGCGCACTCGATAAAAGCTATACAGATGGGGTAGTGGAAATACACAGTCATGGAACTCTAGCTGCTTACCCTTCAAGTGCGGACAATCTAGAAGAAAAAGGCAAATTTCGAGTGTTCGCTATCATCGGCACACTGAATACAATTCCCACAATCTATACCCGCATCGGGATATACAATCACTTTTTCGACATCAACCCCAATCAAATATTTGAACTGCCGCCACAGGTAAAATGCTCGAATTAACTGCTTACCAACAAGCTTTACCCGTCTTACCTCGCAATCATACCCGTATCAACTTCGTCTTAGTGGGAGCAGGAGGAACAGGGGGGTTTCTTGCAGAAGACTTATGTCGAATTATCCTGCAACTCCAGCGCACGGGGAAAGAAATCAACTTTACGATCGTCGATGGCGATACTGTCGAGCTTAAGAATATCACCCGCCAAAATTATCAACAAGCTGAAATTGGGCTACCAAAGGTACAAACACTGGCTGCAAGATGCAGCGCCAAGTATGGAATTGAGATTACAGCCATTTGCGACTGGTTTGAAGAAGACATGATTCGCACCACCAATTCATGGAACACCCTAACAGTAATTATTGGTTGTGTGGATAACAGCGCCGCCAGGAGCAAAATTCACTCAGTTCTCAAACTGAACAGTGCAAATGAGCCAGCATCGCTATTTTGGCTGGATTGTGGAAACAGCAACCACTCCGGCCAAGTAGTAGTTGGAACGCACTCTAATTTTGATATAGTTCAAGCTGCCAATAACCCAGACAAACCTAAATTCTGGTTGCATCTTCCCTCTCCGGCGCTGGTTCACCCGGAATTGTTAGTTCCTCAACTGGAAGAACTCACTGACAACAACCTCTCATGTGCAGAAATTCAAGCACGAAATTATCAGTCGCTATTTGTCAATAAAATGACGAGTGCGATCGCAGCCCAGTACTTACTAGAATTAACCCTCACTGGGGGGTTGAAAAAGTTTGCCAGTTATTTTGACCTCAAAGCAATGTCAACTCGAAGTTTATACGCAAGTATCGACAATCTGAAAAAATACTATATGCCGTAGACAAATCACCACAACTAGCTCACGCATATTTATCCCAAAAATCAAATTTGGGATAGATTTTTATGAATCGATTCAATCACAAAACACTTGAGTTAGCCGAACATCATCCAGAGTGTTTATCGACGAAAAATTATTCTAATCTCACTGTAAAAAGTGAATCCGAAGTTGCTGGAGGTCAGTTTCACCTCGTCATGCAACAAATTGGGTTAGGGCTACCAGTCGAACCTTTCTTAAAGGAATATCCCCAAATTAATAACTGGGTTGATAAGGTAAAACCTTTTATAAACATCCTTGGAAACAAACAATGGAGCGCTCAAATTCAATATTTATATCACGATATCCTTCTCTATAGCGAGTGTGACCTTATTATCTATGGTGAAAATCAAGTAGTTGGGTTTGACTGGACAATTCAAAAACCTCTTAAATTTGAAATTCTTGAGAGCAAGTGGCAAACCCAATTGAGATTATTTCTCCTTCACGAACAAACTGGAATGCCATTAGAACAAATAAGCCTAGTTTACTTGTTCATAAATACTGATAGTATCTACCAGTTTAGTTACTCTGATAAAAAACATTTGGCTTTCAAAGAACGGTTAGAAGAAACACTGGCTCCTTTTATAGGAGACAACAATAAAAAGAAACATTTAGCCGATAAAATAACTCCTCAAGAAGCACATGATAAATGGCTGGCAAGAGAAATATCAACTACGGAATATTTAGCAGCAATTCCTGAAGTGGAATTATGAATCCAACAGAATTAAATATCACTAAAATCGAACTCACTTCTAACGGTGCTTGGACGCTCAATATTCTCTCACGTCGGGTAGCAACTATTACTGATCCCTTGGGAAACCGGAAAACCAGCTATTTCGGGTTCGATAACAAAGAACAAGCCGAAAAATTTAGAGATTGGCTTGTAAGAAAAAACAAATGTAGTAGTGCAGTGATCCGTCACTCCGAACGATTAGCTACTGAATGGGAGGTAAAAACTTGGAATGTACCAACCTCCCTAATTCTTAAATGCGCCGTTAAAGATTTAAAGGAATCTAGCAATGCAACTATCTCTACTAAATCTGTCCTACAACGAGGATAACTCATCACTAGATATTTTCAATATTCCTAACTTAGAAAAAGCAGAATCTCTCCGCAAACTAGCTGCCTCAATGCAGTCAAGAATTGACCAAAAGAAAAATCCTACTATTGGGAATCAAAGGGCAACCAAGCGCCGTAAAACTATAGCTCAAGGGATAATCCAAGAAGGAATTGAACTTGAGATTATCCAGTCTTGGTTATTTGCGATCGCACAAATGTGGGAAGTAGGAAATATCCCACCAATACTACGCGGTATATCTCGTAAATCACAGGTGGAAGTACTATTTAGGATTTCTCAAAGTGGAGAAACTAGCCAGAAAGTCCAAGAAATACTAGAAGGCGAATATTACCAAGACTGGGTAAAATCTCTCAGTCGCGCGGGGTTAAATACATTAGGCGAAATCATATCAGCAATAACAGAAATTCAACAGGTAGTAAAACCTGAAGCAATTGATACTACCAAGCAACAACTTAATAAGCTTGAGTTAGAAATCATTGGCATGAAATCTGGAGATTTCTTTCCTACTCCCAAACCAGTCTGTCAACGACTTGTTCAACTGGCAGATATTGAACCAAATTGGCGAATTTTAGAGCCTAGCGCTGGTAGCGGAAATATTGCTGAGTATATCACTCAAACTTACCCAAATGTTCAAGTAGAGGTAGTTGAGGTGAATTACAACCTACGACAAATTTTAGAACTCAAAGGATTTAATCTCGTAGGGAAAAACTTTCTGGAGTTTAACCCCAGTCATTTATACAATGCCTGTATCATGAATCCTCCATTTTGCGAACTTGTCGAGCATATCTATCAAGCTTGGAAGTTAATTAGATCAGGTGGTGTATTAGTTTCAGTCGTACCTGAGTCGGTTTTCTTCAACCGGAAGTATCAAAGCTTCAAAGAGTGGCTACAGAGCAATAAAAGCTATGTCGAGTTGGTAGATAAAGATGCCTTTTTGAGTTCAAATAACCCTACAAATGTAGCCACTAGAATCGTCAAAATAATTAAACCATAGTGTACTACAAACGTATGGCGTACTGCCAAATTGATGAAACTAGGTATGTCACGTACATCTTCCCTAAATGGGGAAAGTATACGAGATACAAAACCCTTACACAGCAGGAATTAGAACTAGCAGTTACTAAGTGCAAGCTTGCTGGGTGGAAAGTCAGTAATGTCACCAAACTTACTAATAAAATGCTTGAAATTAAACCCCAACGAACAAGGAGATAAATATGGCAATTGAAACTATTGCTTCCTACAGATTTATTCCTGGTAAAGATAGTCATATAACAACTTATGGCGCTCCTGAAGAACAAACAGTTGCAATTCACAATTCAAGCACAACATCTGTGTCACTAACTTTCACAACTGAAAATACATCTGTTCTTAGACAAATCATCATCAATCTTCAGCAAATATACCAGACACTTTTAAACACAAAAACTGAAATTCTTCAGGAAGACACTTACATGAAGAACTTTACCGAATTAAAGAGAGAGTGCATTGCAAACAGCACTGTGAGAGGGTTTAGCTCCACAAGTGATTGCGAGGTTTCCTCCATTGGAGATTCCCAATTTTAAATGATGAAAAGTTAACCGAAATAAAGAAAAATTAATAAATCTTTCAAGTCGTCTTTATAACAGACGATTTTTATTTTTTACAACTGCTTTTGCTTGACGCATTAAAGATTGATTTGAATTAATTAAAATTATGCCAAGAAATCAAACAAAGCCTACTAATTCTGCTAATGAAGAAAGCACAGTCTCAGAGTCTGAAACCCCTCAACAAGATGTTCAGAATGGGGCAAATATACAAAAGCGTAAATCAGCTATTTCTAAATTTGCTAATCCTGAGTACAATGCGCCGATAAGCAACATCTGCATCTGCCAAGTCATCAACCACATGGAAGCAGAAAAAGTTGGGTTGTTTATAAAAGATAAGTATTTAGCAGCAATTAACTGGCAAGGACAAGAACCTACACACAAGCACACCTTCTCCAGTGGTACGCCAGAAATGGGAGTGTTGTTGCAATCGCCTAGAATGCACATTCTTGATGTTTCTCCCAGATATATTGAACAGCGCGATGATGGCAAAATTGTGGGGGTGTACGAATCACCTGATGGGTACGAAATGTACCAAGCACTCGGCAAAGATGCCGCAGTATTGAGACGATTCTACTTGTTGCAACTTGTCGATGAAAATAATAACAACCTACACTCAGTACCAATTGTTTTATCAATCAAAGGCGTTGCATCATCAAAATTTGGCGAGGCTTACAAGCAATTTCAACGCGAACTAGAGGTTGCATTCGCCCGATTTACTGATACAACTGTCGCTGAAAAACGTGCAGAGTTTCATCGCCTTGCTGCATTTCAACCCACCTTCACACCATCCCTTGAACCGAAAGAAGCAGTTAACCAAAGAGATAAATCCTGGGTAGCAGTTGTCACTTCCTACAAATCACCAAACCCCGATGGCAGCGATTTTCTCGAATTCTTCTCAGAAGGCAAAGAAATCGATATTCAAACAACAATGCAGGCAAATCCCGAATTCTCTCACCGCATCGGTAAAACATCAACCGTTGTAGCAGAACATAACCGCTTGATAGGTGCAGCCGATATGCCAATAGCAGCACTTCCTCCTAGTACAGCAGGTCATGACTATACAGCATACAGTACTGAGATGGAACAACTGCCTTACTAAAACAAACTACCTCATTTAACTAAAGAGGGTGCTAGAAATAGCGCCCGTCAAGGAATCATCCACTAAAAACCAAGTAACAAATGAAACTAACAATTGAACAATCTAAACTCGCAGAAATTCTAGAAACCGCTTATCTTGCAATCAGTTCTAAACCCACTGACCCAATTTTAGGAAATATCTTACTGATTGCAGATGAAGACGGGATAGTATCAGCAACAGGCACAAACCTTAACCTCACAATTCATACTACAACCACCGCTAATGTCGAAATTTCAGGTCAGGTAGCACTTCCTGCCAAACTACTAACTGATACTGTTAGTAATGTCAGAGGCGAAATTACCCTAGAAGTAGAAAATCAAGCCTGCATAATTACTCACAATAGCGGTAAGTGCCGACTAATTGGCGGAAAATCTGAGGAGTTCCCAACACTTCCAAAGGCAGAAAATCCAACAGAGATAAACTTAAGTGCCAAGAAGCTCCAAGCTGCACTTGAAGGGACACTCTATTGCGCTAGCAGCGACGAAACAAAGTTGGTTTTAACTGGTGTCAACTTCAAAATTGATACCAACAAGTGGCAAGCTGCTAGTACAAATAGTCACAAATTAGCACTAGTAACAGGAACACTCGATAATGAATATTCTGACCCAATCAACTTCACTGTTCCAGGTAAGTCACTTGGCGAGTTAAACAAAATTCTCTCTCAAAGCGCCGATACGAGCGTGTGCAATATTCTTTTATCAGATAGAACTATCGAGTTTAGCCTTCCTAATACAAAGCTCATTTCCCGGCTTCTGGAGGGAGAATATCCCAAAATCAATAGCTTGATTCCCCGGTCGTTTGAGTATGAATTTACATTAGAGCGCAAGGGATTTGAGAGCGCACTCAAGCGGGTAAGTTATCTAGCCGAACGCAAGCAAAAGGTTGTCAAAATCCTCTGGGAATTGGAAGCTACACAGGCAACACTATACACTGAAGCTACTGATATTGGCGATGCAGTTGACTCGGTACTGATGAAATCAGTAACTAGCAATTTAGAAAACATCAGTATTGGATTAAACATCGACTACCTTATCGAAGGATTAAAGCATATCAGTACCGATGAAATCGTGGTGCGGTGCAACAAACCCACGCAACCAGTCATTGTCTGCCCAATGGGAGGACTGCTCAATCAGTTGTATCTGGTAATGCCTGTAGAAATCAAGCAGGGGTTTGGAAAGGTAAATAGCCAAAGTACAAAGGCAAAAGTCAGTACTCAAAGTGAGTCTGGCACTGAAGAAGTAACAGAGGTTAGCACTCAAACTGAGTCTGGCACTGAAGAAGTAACAAATGTGCCACAGGCAACAGACGATAGTGAAACTTCTCAAATAGAAACGCCATCTGTGGTAGCTAAAAATACTACCAAGAGTAAGTCAACCTTACGATCGCCACGAACGAAAAAAGAAGCGGCGACTGCCTAAAAAATCAAACTTCCTACCAACCACACTGGTAGGGAGTAAATAAAACACTCGTTTATCATCAAAATTATGTACCAACCACTACATCTCAAGTACCGTCCCCAGACCCTTAATGAAGTTATCGGGCAGGAACATATCGTCCGCACTCTCATAAATGCGATACTCCCAGGAGGAAGTCACTCCGCGATCGCACTCCAGAAGATTGCACCCGCCTACCTATTTAATGGCCCCAAAGGCACAGGCAAGACTAGCACCGCCCGCATCATGGCTAAATCCCTCAACTGCCAGTCAACCGATGAGCCGACAACCAAGCCCTGCGGAGAATGCAATTCATGTAAGGGAATTACAGCCTCTTCTTCCCTGGATGTAACTGAGTTAGATGCTGCCAGCAATAGTGGGGTAGAAACAATCCGCGAGTTAATTTCCACTACCCAGTTTGCACCAGTTGAGGGAAGGTACAAAATTTTCATTATTGATGAATGCCATGCCCTAAGCAGTCAATCGTGGCAAGCACTCCTCAAGACTATTGAAAATCCACCCCGTCATGTAGTTTTCATCTTCTGCACAACTGAAATACACAAGGTTCCTGAAACTATCATCTCGCGCTGTCAAAAGTTTGATTTTAGGAGAGTAGGACTAGAAACACTTGTTCAGTATTTATCAAAAGTTGCCCAGAATGAAAACATCAACATTAACGCACCTGGTATTTGGGCGATCGTCAAGTCTTGTGGAGGCTTTATTCGCAATTGTCTTGTATTGCTCGATCAATTGAGCAACCTGGGAGTAGATGAAATCACACAAAACTGGGTTTGGGAATTATCAGGTGTCGTTCCCGAATACGACCTACTTACTCTAACCGAAAACCTTGCGAAAGGGGAGGTAACAGCTAACTTACAAATCCTCCAAGACTTAATCGAGTATGGCAAAAACCCATTCGTCATATACTCAAGTTTAACTGGGTTTCTCAAAGACCTGCTAGTGGCTAAAACTGCTCCTGATAATAGACAAATTACTCAACTGGAGGAAGACACTTGGCAGGAACTCGTTACTATTTCTCAGATGTGGGAACTAACCCAGATTCAGGCAAGTATTGCCCTATTAATGTCAAGACAACAGTTAATGCGTGACTCGGAAGCAGCTAAACTTTGGTTGGAAGCGACACTCATTGAGTTAAGCAATATCAAAGAAGAAAAACAACCTTGGACTAATTGGAAAACAATCCAAGATGCTATCAATTGGGGTAAGGAACAACTCCCACATTTATCCCAATCTGAACTCGAAAGGCATTGGAACAATCTTACTCCCATTAAAGGTAAAAAAGCACCCGCATGGGTACAACTGGTACAAGAGCTTCAGATGAAGTCTCAATTACAAACTGCCTAATTCAAATGTTCGTCACTTTGTAAAAACACTTACTTTCCCCAATAAAAACTTTGGGGAAAGATTTTTCAGGCTTATTCAAAAATTACATTAAATATAATACACTTGCATCGGCAGCAATATCTACCTTGTGCAGTAAGCCTCAATATTAATAAAGACTGCCCTGACTGGGAAGCAAAAAATTAAGATATCAAGTAATACCACAACAAAATTTAACAACTGGCATTCTGGAAGTATCTGATTAAAATTATGCCAGTTGCAGCAATTAGCCTTCGTACAGGACTTGAATTACCAGCAGCGATCGCAGATTTCGATACGTATATTGACGAATTACCGCGATGCTCCAAATGTTTTGGCGAATTATGCCTTGCCAAAGGTGAAAAAATGCCACCTTACTGGAGGCATTTTCCAGGCGTAGGAAATGAATGTCCCGATAAATCAGAAATTAGCGGAGTTATCTATTCCCATCCTAAAACCTTAGATCGTAAACAAACCCTTGCACTATTTAAAAAACGTTTTCTCGAAATTTTAGATATAGCCATTAATGGCACACTTACTATCGATGGACTATTCGCCACCAGACAGCTATCAGAACAGATCAAGGGAAGTTCAGTTCAATGCAGTAATGGAATAGCGCATTTTAACGACTGCCTACTAGAGATTGACAGACTTAGAAAAAACCTTGACTGTATTTTAGCGGTTGCCTCTAGCTGTGCCAAAAATTTATACAGTAATGACTCAATTAATGAATGGAAAGTACCAGAAGCAGAAAAAATCCAAATGCTAGAAATAACAATTGCTTACAAACAAACTCATGAGCGGTGTGTAGATGAAGCGTGCAAATATATATACAGCAATGGTAGGCAAGACCTTCTCAAAGAATTAGTAGCATTTGCATGGCTGGAATACAATTCAAAGCTTAAAAACACTTACAACAAATTAAAAGTACGCGAATTTCCAGTATGGCTGCTTACAGCAACAACATCAATATTAGCAGCAGTACCCTGGTACAGGATTATGACCGCACTATTAGAAGAAAAAGAACCACATACGCAGCCGCTTTCAATATTCGCATTTCCTAATAATCTAGACATCATTTTTGAAGCGTTTTTATCGTCAAATAAACGACCAAATAAACCACAAGGATTCATAGCAAAAAAGAGTAATTAATTTTGGATATTATGAATTATAACCACCGAGATTTTATTACCAAATCTGGTAATAAAATCATCGTTGATGAGGAAAGACTCGACATATTCTGGTCAGATACTACCCCAATACCTGAGTGGCATCCCACAGTAAATATTCCGACCTACGGAACGCTCAAAACTCTGGTAGTCGATATTGAGACGGCAGGGATAAACCCAAGAGAAAATCGTATCTACGCAATTGGCTGTATGAGGGAGATAGGGGAGATTGCCATCTTTATGGATCAAGCCGAAAGCAAAATCCTCCTGGAGTTTTTCAAACACCTAGAAGCAAGCAAAGCAGAAGTAATTTACACCTACAATGGAACAGAATTTGACCTACCGTTTCTCATCACCCGGTGCGAGTTACATGGCATTTCTCATCCATTTAGAATTGCATCTAAGAAGCGCACTATCCGAACTGCCCAAGTACGCGGCGAGCCACTGGAAATTCGAGAGGTATTCATCCGCAACTGCCTGCATGTAGATATCTTTATCTGCGTTCTCAGGTGGGATTTTGTCGCCAAGGAACTTACTAACGGGCGATCGCTTAAACAGGTGGTACTGGAAATGGGATTGCGTAAGCAAGCGCGACTGGTTCTCCCCTATGAAGAAATTCTCACCTGCTGGAAAGCCGGTTCTGGTAGTAGGGGATGGCAGAAAATCAAGGATTACCTTATTTACGACTTGGAAGATACGCAACTCATAGCTAACAGACTTGTACCCTCATACCACTATGAAGCACTGGTTGTACCGGGGATGAACCTCCAGCAATTGGCCCTCGCTGGTAACGGCACCAAGTGGAAGCAAATATTCTTGCATCACTACCCAGGATACAAACCCAAACCCGACCGTAAGTATAAATTTCAAGGGGGGATAGCCTACTCTATTCCAGGACTGTATAAAAAGGTTGGATACATCGATATCAGTTCTATGTACCCCAAAACCATATTGTCGAAAGGGATTGTCTCTCGTAAGGATACAAAGCGAATCGGCTTGAGCATCTTGCAATATTTGGTAAATGAGAAATCAAGGTTGGAACAAGTTGCCAGCACCGGAGACATTGTTGCCAAGGAAAAAAGAGAATCCACCAAAGTTTTAGCTAATTCTCAGTTTGGGTTCTTCGGAACATCGGAACTCGCCTTCAACGATATGGAAGCAGCCGCTTTAGTAACAGCTTACGGTCGGCGCATCCTACAATTCATGATTGAGGTAATCAATCAAGCTGGTGCAACCCCTGTAGAAGTTGATACTGATGGGGTGTTCTTTACTCACCCCAATCCAGAAAAAGTGTATGCCACACTTCAGTCTCAATTACCCAAAGGGATAACCGTCAAATTAGAGTTTATTGCCAATGCGATGTTTATTCCGCAAAGGGGAACTAAGAACTATCTGTTATGGCTGAAAGATAACTGGATTATCCGCAAAGGTAGTTGGAGAAGCCGTTCTCGCTCAAAACTAGAGAAAGAGTTCCCTGTTGAATATCTAACCTACTTAATCCAAAACCAATCCACGGCAGAGGAATATTTCAGAGAAGTAAAATCACAGATTTTATCAGGAAAATACCCGATAGAAAAACTCTGCATTATTCGCAAAATTCGTGTTGGGGAAAAAGAACTTCTTAAATTAGGAAAGCCTGGTGATGTAGTAATTTACTATTACGGAATCAGAGGTATTACTAATACCAGCACAAATGAGAGCTATTCACGTCAATACTATCTTGACCTAATTGAAAAAAGACGAGAAGAAATCCTCAAAATAGCCGCTCCTGAAATACTAGAAGGTGATAAACGTCAGTTATCCCTTTTCTAGATGAACAAACTTGATATTTAACGTAACCAATGAAAATAATAAATATCAAGTCTTTTTTCAACTCATGAATTATCAATAATTTGTAAATAATGACAAATGCTTACAATGAAATCGGTTTTCATAAAGTATTTTCAATCCTTCATACAAACAAAAAGTTATCGCTAAAAGTCAGATTAGTAAAAACAGTATCAGTCATTAACTAACTGATTAAATTCCTTAATTTATTGATGTCTTAATGGAGATATAATTCTTAAATTGGAAAAGTAACTAATGAAAAATAAATCCTCATATCGAAAGCCCAGGCTTAATAAAAAACAAAGGGCTTGGGTGAACTCATTCCTTGCATCTCATCCTAATGCCAAAGTTAGAAATATCTATGAATTAGATGGCGATCGCGTAGTTGAAATTGAGTGGTGGGAAAATACAAACCGAATAATATTAGACCCAAAAACCTACATTCAAGGAATTATCAGCTACAAGATACGGGTCAAACTAAGGAAATTTGGCGATGCGAGAAAAACAGCAGAGTTCTTTTACCGCATCACCCCACCAGAAAAACGAAGTGCTTTATGGCACTTAACAGGTCAACTCTCTCTAGAACTTCCCCAGTGCTACGAAGTTGCAGAACCAAACAACCCAGTTATCGTTAAACCAAAAAGGAGGAATACTAAAACCAAGAAAGTTAAAAAATTAATTCAGCATACTCTTCCTCTATCAGGAATTAGTGCCCAACTTCATACTATGAATATCGAAGATGGTGGTGTTCCTTTATCGGAACAAGAACTATTACTAGAAAGCGTATCGCACCTAAATCTAGATACTGGTAAAGAGAATAAACTTCCAGGAGCTATAGTCAAAATTCTTTCCAAGAAAAAAGCTAGCTTAAAAGAGTGGGAAACAGCTATTGCGCTATATGAGGTAACTGGTTCTAGTGGAGTAATAGAGTATCTCCAACAATTGGATTCTTGGCGTAAATATTTGGGTACTCAATCAGTAGAAAACACTGTTGAGAAAGTCTCAAATCAGAAGTCAGTACAGTCAGTACAAAATTAAGTGCAAGTATTTGCTGATCGCTATATTTTGCTAGCGGCTATATAACAAATACTAAGGATATGGAAAGAGTTACTACTAACTCTTATTTTTTATTAAACCACCGCTTACGACTAACGCCTGATCAATAAATGTTTATCTAATCTATCATGACTGTATATCTGTACTACGGCGAAGATAGCTACTCACTCAATCAAAAAATTGATTATTTAGTGAATCAAAATGTTCATGCGGAATGGAAAGCTTTCAATTACGTCAAGCTATCTGTAAATGAAAAAAATATTGCTGCCAAAGTCTTTACCGAGGTTATGACTTTGCCCTTTGGAGAGGGTAATAAAATTATTCATACAGACAGCGACTCTCTAATTGGAAGTTTATCAAATGAAGATAATAACCAAGAACTTGAAAATCACCTTTCCCGAATACCTTCAAGCAACATTCTACTAATTACTGGTAATAAAAAGCCAGATTCGCGCAGGACAGTAGTAAAAACTATCCTAAAATATGCCCAGCAAGAAGAGTTTCCTCTCGTCCCTAGTTGGGATAAAAAGGGGATAGTTAACTTGATAGGAAATTATGCAGCCATCCATGAAGTTAAACTCACTCCAGATGTCACTGATTACCTAGCTGAAGCAATTGGCAATAACGCTGCACGAGCCAATAGCGAATTCGCTAAACTTGCTGTTTATGCAAGTGGAAAAATAATCTCTGTTGAGGAAGTAAAACAGCTCGTTGGTAATCATAAGACTGACTACCTAAAGCTTACTATTGCTATGTTAAGAAACCATCCAAGTTTAGCAATAGTGCAGGTATCTAAACTACTAGATAATAATGAACACCCGCTCAAAATAGTAGCAACACTTACCTCTATTTTCCGCACTTGGCTAATAACTAAAGCTGGGGTAGAAGCTAAACTATCTGATACTAAGATTGCAGAAATAGCCGAACTGAAAAACCCCAAAAGATTGTATTACCTCAAAGAGGAAGTCAAGTTTGTAGGCGTTCAAAAGCTTAAAAACAGCCTTACTTTACTTGTACAACTCGAAACCGAACTCAAAAGCGGAGTTGACAACCTAACCAGTCGAATTGCTGAAATTTCTACGATATGAAAAACAACCCATTTACAGAAATCACCGGACAGCATACCGCCAAACTTCTCCTGACTGAAGCAATCGAACAGAATAAAATTGCTCCTGCATACCTATTTAGCAGTCAAGTTGAGGGAGTAGGGAAAGGAAAAACTGCTCTGGCGATCGCAAATGCCATACTCCCAAGAGAGAGTCGCTCTGCGATCGCAGGAGAAAATAACCATCTAGACATCTTACAAATCAAACCAACCCATCTCGAAAACGCCTCCCAGCAGAAAGGTATACCTGCTATTCGAGTAGAACAGGTGCGCGAGGTAATCGAATTTCTTTCAACTAGTGCAGTCAAGGCCAAGCAAAAGGTGGTGATTATCCACGAAGCAGATATGCTCAACCCTACCGCCGCCAACAAACTTCTCAAGACGCTGGAAGAACCGAAAACTGGAACATTTATCCTGATATCGTCCTATCCTCAAAAGCTATTACCCACTATCAAGAGTAGGTGTCAAATCATACCTTTCCAAAGGTTAACTGATGAGGAGGTTATTTCTGTCCTCAAAGACCAACAAATCGAGGTAACAGAAAAAATACTAGCTATAAGTTCAGGTAGTCCTGGTCAAGCGATCGCCAACATCACAATGTTAGCTTCCATCTCAAAAGAAATCACAAGTCAACTGGAAGTGCCTCCCGACGATATTCTCAACGCACTCAGTTTAAGTAACTCCATCTCAAGCTGGAATCACGAGACACAATTATGGCTGCTTACCTACCTGCAACACAACTGGTGGCAGAAATTAAAAAACACTCAATTGCTAGCTAAATTTACTCAAGCAAGGAAGCAATTGCTGCATCACGTTACTCCTAAAAGCGTTTGGGATAACCTACTTCTGCCATAGCAAAACACACCCATTGTCAAAAAGCACTGCCAGTTAGAAGTACTTCTAGCTGGCAGTATTTATTTACACATAAAGAATATGAACCAGCAGCAAAGCTTATTCGATGTCGAAGAAACCATCCGTAACAGCAAAAGCCAAAAAGCTAGCGAAATTCTTACTCCTAGCACTAGAAAGATACTTCAGCTACTAACCAGCCAACGGATTAACAAAGTTGTAACAGCCAGTCTACTTGATCTAGCAGGAGCAAGTCATGAAATTGTTCAATACATAGTCGGGCCAATTGTGACTCAGCAGAACGGCTGGCAACAGTCAATTCCGTCTTGGGTAGGAAAAGCGATCACAGTCGATAGATTAGATGCAGCGTTAGAAGAGATAGACAAGGGAGAAGTAGGTAAACTCGCCTCTAGCAGCGAAGTTGTTGCACTTATGATGCCAATTGCTTTTGAAGTGCCGCTTTCATCTGAATGGACGGATGTTTACCTTTGGGCAAGTTATGATGCCCTCGTAAGGCACAGACCTTTTGAGAATTTTAACTACGAAAACCTCTGGGAGACGATTGGTACAACTCCGGTTTCGTATGACAAAATCCGCTCTGATTATGAAACCCTGGCTACTGATATCCGCTCCCGTGTAGTCAAACACGCGGCGAAAGAAGGATGGGGTAAAAAGTCGTCAAATAAGAACAAACACCCTGTTACAGCAACTTCAACTGAAAGTAATACTAAGATGGAGCAATTGTCACTGTTCTCGTAACTAATTGTTAGTACTTTTTTCAACACTCTTTTCAAAGTCCTTCCTCTCCTTCTCTGTGAGAGGAGGTAGTTCTTCTTTATAATAAAAGTTACCTAATTTCTGACACTGATTGACATAAATTCGTCTTGCTGAATCACTCGCCCTCAAGTCCTGACGTAAAAGTAATTTAAACGATTTTTCACGTTCTTTCAATTCCTTCACTGCCACAAGGATTTCTTGTGATACAGCAGGATTTTCATAAGTAGAAGAAAGTTCCTCACTTGATGAATAAACCTTTAGTTTATTGCCAGCAGGTTGAGTTAGAAGTCGCTGAGTATTATACGAACGCCACAGACCCAACTTTTCGCGTCGTAGTGACTCAATTTCAACCTCACCAACTCGGTCTGGAGTACTGCGCCGCACGTAGACAAAACAAGCTTTATCAGCCGCTACAGTCAAACTCACTTTCACACCATTACCATCAAAATAGAACGAGTCAATTAAATCGTTTTCTGCACTAACTTCTCCAAGCTTCTCTTTATTTGATAAATCAGGCAACGTTTCTGGATTTAGTGACGGCGTAGCATTATTAACAGTAGCTGAGGATAATGATGGCGTAGCTGAAGAATTCGATTCTATAGCCGAGATTTTATCTTCTTTTTCTGGAGATGAACATCCAATTAGTAAGAGTAACAATCCTATAAATAAGTATTTTTTCATAAGTAAAAATTTATATTTATAAACTAACAATAAAATATTAATTATTGCTTCCCACTCAACCGACCTGTTTGATAAAACTCACGCAGGCTAGGGAAAGCTTTTTCTAAAAGCCAGTTGCACCCAACTTCTGATTCAGGAATATTTGAAGCAGCCATGTAATAACCACTTCTGTAAGCAGCTACACCCAAACAAGCTTGTAAGCTGGATATGGCCCGCGAAGAAGCTGGAATAGCCATCAAATCTTGCAGATGACTGGGATGATAATTTTTTCCTACCAGCATGAAATAAACCAAAGTATGAACCAACCGTGATAAAACAACTGTTCGGTCTTGCCAACGTTCTAAATGAGACTCGATACAGAAGTAATCAGGTAAATCAGCCGTCTGAGATTCATTATCAAGGAATAAATCGCTCTGGCTTTCGATAAAACTGGAATCCAGACCTATAAACTGTTTCAGAAAAACAAGCGTTTTCCCCCAACGTTCCTGTCCCTCAGTTTTAACAGAAAACGCACCTTCTGAATACTGTGAACCGTACTTCTCTTGCAGTTCGGCAACAGCCTCTTGATTGATATCACCCTGCCAATCAGATTCAGTAAAAAACTCTTTTAAAATCTCTTGTATATATATGGGTGAAAACTCATTAATATCTGGAGATTCATCATCAAAGTCGTCTTCATAAGTGTCAATAATAAATTTATCTAACTCTATTTCTAGCTCTTGCTTTCTATTAGCTGGCAGTAATGATTTAGCATCTTCTAACGATAGAGGAAAATCTAAATAAGGATGACCTTTGGCTAAGTAAGAATCACCTAAATCCGCTAAACTTTCAAGCGCGATAGTCCGGGCAAAATACTCATCTTGTGGATGCACGCATACTCGGTCTAGTTCCTTATCCACTAGCATCATTGTAATTGCCAGTAGGGCAAACCATGACGCATCATGCAAACAAGTCGGTAAATCAGCAATTAAATCTACTAATTTCAGTTCTAGAATTTCTCCCCAAACACCTATCCTACTTGTATTGGAAACATCACAAAAATGCTCTACATCTTCTCCAACAGATGTTTCTCCTAACCAGGTAAGATTTTCTACCTGCAAAAAAGATGAGTAGTCAGAAGTCAGCTGGTTTTGGCTATCCTCATCCGACTGTATCCACATCAAAGCCAAAAGCATCAGCTTACAAATACTTTCTCGCTTCAGGAGAAGATATTCAAGCATAAGTCATTACTTATAATTTTTAGATACAGACCACGCTAATTGCGATACCACCATAGCACAGGGTAACTTGTCGTTCCCTAGTAAAAACCACAATTTTACGAGAAACAAGGACAAAAAATAACTCATAAGTATGAATAAAAAAGAATGTGGTTTAAATAAAACAACTCGTCAAAATAATAAATCCTGAAAGAACTAATGCTGACGCAGCAATAAGAGAAATATATAAATCCTCGCGTTATGAACTATATCAACAAAGTCATGCTGGTTGGCAGATGCGGACAAGAACCGGAACTCAAATATTTCGAGTCTGGCGCAGTTAAGGCTTCAATCTCTATTGCAGTAAGACCACCCTACAGAAGTGAACAAGCCCTTTGGTTTGATTTAGTCGCCTGGGGAAATCAAGCAGAAGTGATTGGAAATTACGTTCGTAAAGGAACCCAGATTGCAATTACTGGCGAGTTTGGATTTGATCGTTGGGCAGATAAAAATTCTGGCACTATGCGGCAAAAACCCGTAATTACAATTAACGCCATTGAATTGTTAGGTTCACCCCGTAAGGAAGAATCTACATCCACTTCTGCACCAAACGAAACACAGACTGTAGCTAACGCAAATTTCTAGGAAATTAAAAATCGCCTATGTACTATAAATCGTAGGCGATAAACCATCTAATCAATCTACAAATAAAACGAACATGATTCATAATACTGCAACTATCAATCTTAAGTCAGTGAACACTACCCACGACAAAGAAGGTTCCTTGATTGCCTTTGGGATCGCCGAATTCTACTACCGTTCTAAGGAAGGAGTAGTTGCTGACGAGATGCCATTCCGTTCCAAGGGCGCACCCGCCGTCGTTATTAACGAACAAGGGGAAGGCGTACACGGCACAGCAGAAGGATATCTCGATTTGCTAGTTGATAACAGAGGTGATTACAAAGAAAAGATTGCCACATTCGTAATCAGAAACTTTATATCAGCACAGCCCATCAACGAACTCACCCAGGTTAGTAAAACCCCTCACTCGCCTGAAACTCCCGATTTTGCCAAAGAACTACTCGAAAATAACGTTACTTCGACAGATGAAGACCTAGATCAAGAACCTCCGTTCTAGACCCAATTAACTAAATAATGCTAGTACATACAGGGTTACTTGTTAGTACTGGCATTATTTTTTTATAGAAATCCAGAATAAAAATCTACTGTTTGGTAAAATCGCTGACATCAACTCATCTTATATAGTACATAAATCCTAAAATACTTACACAAGAGCTAGATTTCAAACTTTTTTGACATAATTACCCCTACGGGTTGGGAATTACCGTTGCCAACTTCATCTGACGGTTATAATTCAAAATCAAGACTGAATGTTTCGCCATCAGGATCTTCTAGTTTTTGGTCTGTAGATGGTTGGGGAATTGGCTGCTGGAGTCTATTTTCGTTAGTAGTAAGCGGCGTGAAAGCTACTTGTTGTGTGGCTAATCCAGCCTTTATGAAAACAAAATAGCAATCAATAATAAAATAAAGCGTCTCCAGGTAACTTTTACCTAGTTGTTGGGACTCTGCAAATATGCGTTCTCGGTAGTTTTCTTTGAGCCGAATTTTTACCGGAGCTAAGTCTTGTTTATCTGTCATTGTTATAACTTCACTTCCCAGATGTGTTTGGTGAATTCTTGCTCGTAATGGTTTTTGCCATTTCTAGAAGCCCAAAAACATTAGCTTCTACCGGATTATCCAGAATTTTGAAACCGTTCTTCTCTAATAGCTTCTTAAATCCTGGTAACAGGCAGCCTCCACCTATCGCCCAGATTTCATCCCCTTGGTGCTTGGCATCAAGTGTCATATTCACCACTTTCTTCAAGTATTTTTCATACCAATCTTTCAAACTTGCGCTGTAGACATCTTTTATATCGATGTCACGACTGTACTTGGTATGTCCCATTTCCAGGCAAAATCGGATTTTGGATGGGTCTCCGATTTTTCCGCCATTTAAATGTTTCATTTTTTGGGAAATATCATCAATGAGAACTTCTACACCGATGGGGTAGGCGGTGTGAACTTCTCGTTGACCCCGGTTGTAACGAGAATACAGGGTTGTTCCATTGCCAAAGTCTAAAATGGTTAATTTTTTGGGTAGTGGATGCCCAAACAATGCACCCATACCCTCTAGTACAACTTTCAGCACTTCTACTTTTACTTCTGATTGCTTGCCAGCAAGTATTGGCTGATATTCTCCATTGAGTACTTTTTGTAATTCGTTAGCCAGACCAACATCATGTAAGCTGACAACTAATTTTAAGTGCCAAGCCTTACGGTGTGGGAGATGTGCCAATGCACCCAATAATGTCAACAACGCATTATTGACTTTATTTTCATTATTGTCTGTGTTCCGGTCAAAATGATAACCTGTACGGAAAGCTGATTCTCCAACTGTATAGGCACTACCGTTAAAAACTACCCTCCCTGGTACATCTTCCATGTCGGCTGTGGAAATATAGCTGGGGACACGAACAACTTCAAACCCTTCGACTAAAAGTTTGAGACTTCCGTAACCGTTATCAAAGCCAGCAGGAAAAATTTTTTGCAAGGCGTGAATGTTTGACATAGGGATCAAGTCAATACGTTTTGATTTTTGAAAGTTATCTGTTCAGATTATCTAGGGGAGCAGGAAAGCAGGGGAGAGAAGAATAACTTGCTATGAGTCTTTCTCCAGAACTCTGCCCCTTCCTTCTCTAACCTCAAGAGCTTATCATAACTTCTTGGGGGCTAAGTGGGGTACATTTGCTTAAATAACATTTTATACCCCACTTAGCACCTATTTAGCCCCCATATAGGTGTCAAATTTTCATCGAAGTTCTAATCTATTCTTGGGGTACATATAGCCCCCATATAGCCCCCATGAGCAATTTTTGAAATCTTTATCTATCAACGCAGTAGAAATTAACTTACAAGAAAAATAGAGAAGAAGGAATAAAAAACTTTAGTTGTGGATCTAAAGCCCACTTAAAAAAATATTTATTTCGAGACGCATAGCGCGAAATACAAAGCGTCCTTGCTTCAATCCCGCGTTTCAAAACGTTGGTTCCCTACATCCTCTAAAATGGTTGACTGTTTGATTTATACTCTCCTGTCAATGTCTTTGTTATTAAATTAGCTTCCCGTAAGATGTCTAGCCCTATATCTGATACAGCTGGAATTTATCTACGAGAAATTGGTCGCTTTCCAAGGCTATTACCAGAGTAAAAGATTATCTACACAAGACTTGTAAGGTCAATGCAAAACTTGATAAGCAAAACGATTCTCAAGTGCAACGACTAGAGCGTTCCCCAACTAGGGCTGAACTAGCTGCCGAGGTAAATAAAACAGAAGCACAGTTAACCCAAATCCAAAAGCTTGGTCAGCTGGCTAAACAAAAAATGATTACCGCCAACCTCCGATTAGTGGTTGCGGTAGCTAAAAAATGTCGCTGGAGTAACCTGGAATTTCTGGATCTGATTGAAGAGGAGTCATTCCAAGGTACGCTCTGCTCATGGACAAGGAATGAAAGCTTTACGAGGTGAGCAAGACCAGATTAAAGATTATTTGGTTTCTTGAAAACTTATTTATGTCCAAGGAGAAGGAATCGCTATTGTAGAAAGCACTTCTCCCGTACTCACTCTAATAGCAGTTTGCTCAGAGTTGGGGCATTGAACTTTAACTTGGATGATTGAAGTCCGTCCATTATATTCTCCAACTACAGGCTCACCCGTAAACTCACAAAGTATCTCCTGTTGGCAGTACCAGCACTCAAATATAATTCGGATCACTGCTTTGTCGCAGTCTAGAAATCTCACATGCTGAAACCGTTCCGCTGATAATTCTGGTTTGACTCTGCGAGATTCAGGCGAAAGCCATTTGGGTAGTTTAGATAGGCACTCACAGATTACATGGACATCTCCGATTCAGGGAACTAAGTCGGACGAGATAGTATTAGTCCAACTTTTTCCGAATCTCTTTTGCCTTAGCTTCTAATACAGCCAATAAATCTGTCAGTTGCTCTTTCTGGATATCTTCGATCTTAGTTGCTGAGACATCTCGAATTAGAGAACTGATTTGGTGACTTGGTTTAGGTTTTGTTTCAGGAGCATGTTCAGCAATAGTTTGGGCAACTAAAAAACGAGTTTGAGCGACTGTTAGCCTTTCTTGCAAAACTTGTGATGTAGCATCTTGTCGGATTTTAAGAGCTTTAGTTTCTTCAACTTTTAAATTTTTAGAATTTAGTTTTTGGAGTGAACGGGCATGGTTTGCACCAAGTCCTGATTGTCTAATCGCAATTTTTAAGTCTTCTGAAAGCCGTAAACAAGGAAAGACATTTGCATCTACTGATGCTGGATTTTGTTGAAAACGTAGTAACAACAGAAGAATACTTTGTTCTATTTCGTCTAAATTAAATTCTTTAATGCCTTCTGACTGCTCTTTTCTAGTTAAAATAACCAATTCAGTTAATTGGGGCAAAAGTTTTTTTGCGTTTAATCTAGCTATTGCTCTCCTAAGTGCTCTAACTACTTCTTCCTGTTCAAATTCCAAAGCTAACTTAGCCTGTTGAATCAAACCTTCGGCTAAATCTAGCTCATTCAAGCCTTCTCGGTGAAGACTAGTTAATAAAGTGCGTGCATGTAATTCCTCTTCAGAAAGTTCTTTGAGAAGCATCACTGCATCCAGTGTTTCAATTTCTGGCTGTAACTCTTCTGCAACTGATCTCCATCTCCGTTCTCCATCAAAAATGAGATTTCCCGGTAGTAAGATAATCGGCTGTTGTTGCCCTTCCTCTCTAATTGAAACAGCCATACTCCGAATACTATCCGAAGTAAATGTTTGCCTTGCTTGTTTCGGATTGGGTTTTATTTCACTATAGTGAATTTTAAAAATTCCAGATGCTTTCAAATGTTCTCGTAGGTCTTCAATAGTTTGATTGAGAACTGTACGTTCTTCTTCAGCAAGCTTTCCCTGTGCTTCTTCATCTTTTAATCTTGTAATCTCTGCCTGTAAATCTTCTACTCGTTCTTCAAGCTCAAATATCTGTTGTGAATCAGCAGCAGAAGCAAACATTCCAAGTACACTCGGTTTGTTTAATTTTGTCATCGATCAACCTCTTATTAGCTTAAGTTCTTGAACTAGTGCATCAACAATTGGCAGAAAATCTCCTCTTGCCTCTTTGCCGGGTCTGTAAATTCCCAGAGGTAGCCCTCTACCAGAAGCATTAAGAATATCCGCTGATTCTCGAATTGGGCTAAAATACTGAATTCCCAAATTCTTACAGACTAGGGGAAGTTCCTCAACAATACTTCTATGCGCTCCCCAATCACTTTTCCAACGAGTAGGAACTATACCTAATATTTTCGGAGTCGGTTTCAATCTCAGCCGCTTGCAGTTGAAATAGTACCACTCAATCATCGCCGCAGCACTTTGAGAAGCTTTGTATTCAGGTTGAATTGGAATTAACACGTGGCTAGAAGCTGCAAGAGCAGTCAGTGGTAAAGGCTCCAATGTTGCAGGACAATCGATAATTACAAAATCGTGAGATAAGGGGTAATCACTCAACCGATCTGCAAGAGTATAAGCTCCACGCAGATCCTTTGAAACTTCCCGAATTGTTTCGTGTAATTCTTTTCCGCCTTTACAAACTTGAATTTTGTCAATCTTACCTTGCCAAGCTGTAACTAAAGGCCAGTTCCCATTGAAGTCTGGATGGTAAACATTAGCCATTGTTCCCTGTGTTTTAAATTCTCCCAATCCGCAAAATAATGTCAATGATTCGTTAGGATCGATGTCTAATAGTGCCACTGAATAGCCACGAACACCCAATTCATACGCAAGATTGTATGAAATAGTACTTTTTGCCACTCCTCCAGCGTTTGTTTCAATCGAAAGGGTCAAATTGGCAGGCATAATTTTTTCTCTTTCTTGATTACTATATTTCCGACTCCAGTCATGAGATAACGTTATATCAGTTTGTGCGAAGAATTTTGAGATAATGTTATATCATTTTTCTGATTTCTCTAACAAGGATTGCTATCAACACAGAGGTTGACTGCAAGTACTATCGACCTAGCTACACAGATTGCCTATTGTGGAATTGTACACAAAAAGAAATATACCCCGTCCAAGAGATATTCACTCAGCACTTGCTCAATCTAATAGTTCCGTAGGAAAGCATTATTGCCTTTGTGCAAGCTGGTTATTGAGTATAAAAACCAACGGCATAATTCTAATGTGATTTCAACCTTTAAAGCTGTGTCAACCAGCAGCTATTAATGCGACTTTTTTGAGCTTATTGAGAAGAAAAATCTTCTGTTGACATAATATAACCACCTTGCCATGAAGATTCTACGCTGAACAACAGTCTTTGTTCAAAGTGTACTCGATTGAAGCGGGATAACAATATTCTCTATCTACCTGATGTCATTATAGAAAGGGGCGCTGCCAACAAGGAATTATTTTCAATCCCCCTAGAACTAGCTATTCTCACCTAACCACGAGTAATCGGCTCATTCATGCAGTGGTTATTGAGAAGTTACGTAAAAAGCATCCCAGAAGTGTAGTTGCAGTTCTTGTAACTACACTACTTTTTCTGAGCTAATCAAACATTCTCGTTCACAGCAATAAAGGTACTAGGTCGCTCACAAGGCGTAAAATTATACTTACGTTTAACTTCTTCATCTGCATTATTTGTACTATCTTCAGCGGATTTAGTTAGCACTACAACCTCAAAGCGGGTATAACCAGTCAACTCATCAAACTGAATAATCATATACTGGTAGAGCGCCCAGACATCCGCCATCCGATTGCCAATACCGGAAGATATCTCATCAGGTATAAAAATATTACCGTGCCAGGATACCTTAATTCCCTCTTTCTGGAAGTAAGCATCTATTTCTGGACGAATGTAATCCGCAGTCCCTCCGCAAAACACCAGTTCTTCAATATCCTCATCCATCTTCGAGCGCAACCACCTGACGATCGCACGCCAATATTCATCTCTAGCAAGCAATAAAGCCTTGGACATCAACTCGCCATCAAGTTGAATTTCATCACTTTTGCGCTTGCGTGAGAGTTTCTGCATCACCTGGGAGTCACAACTAACTCCAGCTTCTACCAACACATCGATAATATTGGGATTATCAGGGCTTAGTCCCGATGTCTTGGAAGTAAAATTATTCACTAGCCAAGACATACCAAAATTGCTGGTTATTCCCGCACCAATTGAACCACTGCGAAAGGTGAAAATACTTGCGTTGCGATAACCAAGCATTACATACATAGAAGCAGGCATATTATTGCCAAGCGATCGCCTACGGTGAAAAAATATCCCACTACCCTCAGAAGCTGCATCATAACGAAGCATTTTTACCCGCATCTTACCTGCTGGTGTATCAAATCCTCGAAACGCATCTTTCAACCGCACTTGTAACTGTTCTTTGTCTTGCACTTCACCGGGCGGTAGCAGAATGCTCAAGTAAGCTGCAACATCATTACCCAGGTTCAACTTCTCCTTAGCCAGCCAAAATGCACCACAAATTTTAGGGACTGCTAGTTCGTACTTTAGCTCCTTCAGCTGCGATATACCCCCAAATCGACGACGGGCAAGCTCTCCCAAGGCGCAATACTCATCACCTATTCCTACCCAAATACGAGATTCAGGACTACCTTCTTGTTGAACGCTCTCAATCGAAGCTTTAGCAATATCTGCTACTTCTGAGTCGAAAAGTAAAACAACAGGCTTTCCCTCTGGATACTCCTGAGCGATCGCCTTGGTTTTACTTGCACCCATGTCAATCGTAATTACTACCTTTTTTACGTCTGTTTTCTCCTTAGTTTTGGGCATATCTTTATCTTTTATTACCTTTTACTATCGTTCCCAATTTAACCGAAATGGGAAAAATACTGTGGTGTAAAACACTTTCTTTACAGGGTTTAACAGCTTTTTTACATACAAAGTGCGTAGAGAAAAAACTATTACGGCGATGTTCTTCGATTGCGCTACAGCATTCATACTCAACTCCATTGAGCAGAAAGTCCACTGCAAACTGCCAGCAACCAAGTTCAAATTGCCACGGGGCTAACTGAAGTACCTCCATAGCACTAATACCAAATCAAAACCGTAAATCCTAAGTATATCAAAGTAACTAATATTACTTTAATACCCGTTGATCAAAACACCTCCTAAATTATGACTAAATTACCCCAATCACACCCAAATTCTGTATCAACTAAAAGTTGAATTATTAAACAAAATTAGCTTTTTGCCTGTAATTCAAACAATGCGATTGTCATCATCACACCCCGTATTACCTCAACCATCCCCACAATTACCCCACTAAAAAGTATCGCAATTGTGCAGTCTTGTACGATAACAAGGTATGTCAAATGGGGTTAATTACACATTTGCTTTGCTGTCAAATTTTTGATCGCAGCTTTTACAGATGAAATATATGAAGTGATTATTCTAGGCGATCGCACTTCTAAAACTAGAATGCGATCGCCTTTCCAGTTCGGTCAAATACTGTTGATACCCTCAACCAAAGAGAGAGTTTTGGCCAAATGTATGGCTGAAATGGTTTCATAGAAACTTTGAGGAATGCAGTGCAGGTGCTTGAGGAAAAACTCCTTCTAAATGCGCCCAGTGGAGAGGTGCAAAGCACTTCCTGGCAACAGCGCCCGCTACGCGATCGCACTTCAGGAGATATTGCCCACAACGACAAACAGGACAAGCACAGGACTTACGCAAGTATCACAAGCAAAGGTAGAGAGTATGCTTTTCTCCAACACCTAACCACCGATATCCTTATAATCCCCTCACTCCAGACGAAATCCTGCATCAACTTCTATTTCTGCCTTAGCAATTGGGTCATCCTCATCATCATTAAAGAACCCATCATCTTCGGAATCTTCTCCCACAACATTTGATCCCACTGGTTCTGCCGTAACAGGTAACGAGACAGGACTTGGCTCAGTGGCATCAAAAAAAGAAACCGAAGGAGGAACCAAATTAGGTGAAACAGGAGTTATTCCTACTCCGTTAGTTCCAATTGTTGGTTGTAAGCCACTTGCACCCTGCGAGAAAACTCCACTATGAGGATTAACAAGAACTATCTGGGGCAACCCCTCCATCCCAAACGTCCGTTTCATCTTAATTATCTGAACTTCAAGTTGCGCGATCGCATCATGGAGGGCTGACTGCAATTCAACACCAGATACCCCCGCAGCAGATAGCGCAAACGGTAGGTAATACGCCCGCAGCGCCTCACATACTAACTCAGTTTGCCCTCGCTTCTTTGACTGGAGGTAGCTAATCACTATCCCATCCTCCATATCTTTATTCCGCATGATACGCGCCAACTCAACCGAATCAGCTGGCTTACTCGCTCTTGCCATAACTTCTCTTCTATATAACGTGCAAATCAAGCTTCCCAGTAAGCTATTTGTCAATACTCTTACTTTAACCATACGGAAGGAGAACTCACCCCCGTATTTACTCCGAACTACCCCAATTGACACACTAATTACCCCAATTAAGTGAAATTGGGTTTGATTTTTGTCAATCAAAATAAATAATTAGCTGAAAAATAAACTCTAACAATCCCCATAATTGAGGTATTCTGAGGGCAAATTAACCCAATTATTTCAGCATTACGTCGAAGTTAATCAACTTAGGATAGAACCCCACAGCCCGCTCTGCACAAGCATTTACTTCAGTCGCATTCCACTACAGACCATTGCTGTCGCCGTACAGTCCTGTCACTAAGACAAGGTATGTTTAGTAGGGTCATTTTATCACTAAGGTTATTATCAATAAACTAGATTAATTGACAGTGCCTTTAATACCAATCGTCTTATCTTGTATCACAAAATGCTACTTTTGTAATATATTTACTGTTTGATAAATAAACAGATTGAAAAAATAATACCTATAGATAATTGTAATTACGTATAATTTAATTCACGATAATGGATAGCACCCACTACGCGATAGCGAAGCGCCGACCTGTCGGTTCGCACGCTGGCGACATAACCATACAATCTCTACAACCCAACAATTGCATCATTAAAAACAAGGTTTACGGCTTCAGTGTCAGTTACAAGACGAACCATAAGATATTACCTTGTATTATCACAAGTTACAGTACTCTCACTGGCGGCATCTAAATCAAGTATAGTTTATACCAAAAATAGCAGCGATATTGTCCGCAATTGAGACCATACACTGTTGTCAGATTTCCGGTTATCCCCAACTCCCTCAGTGCAGTCTCCAACTATGCCACTCAGTCCCGCAGTGAAACAAGGTATGGTAAGTAACTCCATAAAGCGAACCAAATCCATCAAGGTATACCTCTTTGAGAAAGAGAAAATTACCATTGAAGAGAAAGCGATCGCCACAGGGGTAACTGCATCTGAGTATTTACGTTCCTGTGGGTTAAGACGGGTACTAACGGCAAAACCGTCTGCCGACTTGATAACTATCCGCGCTACTGCTGGAACCCTCAAAAGCGAACTGATGATGTTATCTCACTTAGCGAAGGAAACAAATAACCAGCAAATTTTGGATACTGTCAATAATGCGATCGCACTCGTAGATCAGACTATCGCAGCTGCATTTAACCTAGACGTTCTAGATAAATCACCCTCAAGCCAAGATAAATAAGGCATTACAGGTTCTATATCCCCCACTTTCAACTCCCTCAATTTGATTCCCGTCATCTATAAAAAACCCAATTTTCTCGACACGCTCAAGTATGTCTTGGGGAAAGATGATGCTGGGATTGTCGATACTAATATGATGGGAACAAACCCCGATGAATTCAACCAGCAGTTTCTCAACATCAAGTACACCAAAAAAGCAGTTAAACGGCAGTGTGCCCACCTGATTATCTCAATAGCACACCGCCCCAGCTATCATGAGCATTTATCGGACAGTCAATACAGCTATGTAGCAAGAGAATATCTCAAGGATATGGGATACCTGCCCAAGGAAGAATCATCTGTAGCAGCTACGAGTCAGTTCGTTGCAGTACGCCACCACGATCGCCACCACGAACACCTGCATATAATCGCCTCCCGAATTCGGTTAGATGGCAGTTTAGTTAATGATTCCTATGATTATTTCAACTCCCAAGTCTCAACTAGACGCATCGCGGCGGAACTAGGGTTAGAGGTGACACCGACAACGAATGAAGCCGTCGCCTCTAAGTTACAGCAAGAGTATGGCATAACTGCACTCACCAGCCCCAACCGCTCGAAAAGTATTAGAGCAGTCAACAGTAAGCACAAAACCCCAACAAGTAAGGAAATTATTCGCCAAGCAATAGGAGAAGCCATCAAGGATAGTCCCACTGTCTCCACCTTCATTCAACGCTTGGAGGAAAACAACATTGGGGTATTGCCTAAAATGCGGGGGGAGGAACTACTAGGCTTTACCTACATCCATAATGATGTGAAAATCGCTGGTTATCAAGTATACAAACCCTATAGTTGGAACAAACTGCTGTCTGAATACGGAATAACATACGACCAAGAGAAAGATAAGGAAGTAATTCAACAAGCTAAAGCCAGAGCAATTAACCGCATAAATATTAATACTATAAGTAATAATGAGTACTTGTATGCTGATAAACCTACTAGCAGCAGTACAAGTGATGGTAATGGCGATACCGATAGTAACTCCAAAACACTTGGGAGTACAAAAGTATTAAATAGTAATTATCCAGATAAGATTTCGATAATACAACCAAAATTAGAAGATAAATCCACGTCGGAAGCAAATAAGGTTAAGAAAAAAGTACAGCCGGATCTGAAGGAACAGCACCCACAACAGGATATTTCAGAAGAAAACCGTCTATCCACTGCTCAACAAATCCTGCAAGAGCAATCTTCCCCTACTCCCTTTTTTCCTAACCTTCTCCCTTCTAACCTCAAACATCTGCCTTCTACAATCACTGACTATATGCTTATTACCAATAATTCCCGTATCAAAGGACGGGAGTTGAGTGCCAGTTTAGATGGCAATATTCTGACTGTTTATCGTCATGGGGATAATACTCCTGTGATGCAAACCTGCTATAGTCAGGGAAACTGGTACGAAGAGATACCAACTCGACTAACAACAAACGAAATCGAGCAGATTGAAAGCTTGCGTATCTTTAGCCAACAAGCGTTAATGAATAAATCGCGATCGCAAAGAGGCATTGAGCAATAGTAAATCTGTTGGTAGAGAAAACTTAATCCACAGTGCCTCTATGACTGTGGGTAAAAAGCTGTTGGGAATTACTATCGTCTTTACGAAGTGTTCAAATTTGAATACTTCGTACAAACCATATCCTACTCAGGTGAAAAAATCCTAATATCGTTTATCTCTGTGGGTTTGCACATAACCCCATAGGAAATAACTCTACCTCGTTCTAGCTATATTAAATTATAAAAGTAACTAGAACTAAAGGATGTAAGCTATGCCTAAGAAAAAATGCGGACTTGGATTTGACTGTGCCAGTATGATGCAATACCCAGGCATAGACTCTGGCGACTGCTTAAATTACAAAACCTGTGGGAGTGCGGTTCAACTAAGCCCCGATGAAGAACTCGAACTTGTTCGTATTCGGGAAGAACAAATGCGCCAGTATCAAGAACAAATTCGCCTGACCCGTCGTTCTGCCGCTATCATGATGCTGATGAGGCGCGGTTGCCCACAATCACCAGAATCGTTAAGTGTTATCCCGGACATTGAGGCGATCGCCACCACATTAGATAATATTCGTACTGGACTTACCAACTTCGACGGACAGTACATCGCGCCACCTGGTTGCGAACTCCACATCTACAATGTCAAACGGCCGAGTGGTACGTACTCGTACTATAAATTAACCGCCGAAAACGCAATGTTTGCACCTTCAGAGAAAGAACAAGAAGTACGGGTAATTCATCTCAGTCATCAGCATGATGCGCGGTATATAGAAGCACAACTTGGTATCGAACGGCGGAACAAGTTAACCCAAGTGCGAACACTGCTTCACAACGCAAGCACATTGCTTGAGGAAGCAACACGCCTACTCGAACAAACCACAGATATGAACAGTCCAAATGCTACAGTTGAAGTTTTCAACAGTGATGAAATTATACCCATCGACTCATAAAACCAGCAAAAAGGGAAAATTTACTTCATTACTGCCACAAAATATAGATACTGAAATACAGGATTATCTTATCTGTAAAGCTGCTTTATCTACCAGTACGCTGTGACGGTTACGATCGAATTGCTCTGATAGGTATGCCAACAGGCTAAAAACCGACTAGGGAGAAATGAAAAATGACCATAAGTTTTAGAGAATGGCTCAAACAATTTAAAAATCAAGATGCACCCTTTGGTGATTTATGGAATGATGCCACATCGACTAAAAGAGGAAGATTTCAAGATAAGATTTTAGACTCTTGGCAGGGTGACACTATAGAAAGCTTGATAGAGTTTATGGTTAAAAACGAAGCATCATATCAATCTCATGGTGTTCTTAATGAAGCTAATGAGGCATATCATAATTATTTAGGTTTAGAACCTATAAAATCATCTAAATTGGAAGAGTTAGAGAACCAACTTAAAGCCAAATATTACGCAGAACGTCTACAGCACTATACAAGATTATCTATTTTATATAGGAATCCTACTTGAATCTTGCTCAGTATACTGAGAAGTCAAGCTTTGTATGTCAAGCCACTTTGTTCTGGTTACTTTAAATAAAAATAATAGCTAGAACAAAGGACAGTTCCAAATTGAAAAACTACAGAAGGGTAAAAAATTAGGTAGACATAAAATTATCAACCTGCTGCCACACTAATTTAGCTTTCTCTCTCAAACTACAAACATCGGCACAATGGCAAACATTAAGAATGTTACTACTGATTTAGCATTAAGCAAGAAGTAATTGAGAAGTTTGTATATTTTTTTCATACTTAAATTTTGAGATCACGCCGAATAGGTCTTCAGGAGCCATAGCCTAAGTAATAATTACATTAACTTGTATTAACAGTTACATTCATTTTGTAAATAGAAATTAGAAAATTGTTTAATAAATTACCGATATAGAGAAAGTAAAATCAAGCTCTAAGGGTATTTTAGTGCCAAAAAGTAAAAATTTATATTTAAATTTATAAGTTTAATTGTTTATATATGACAATTCAAGCTAAACATTTTGACACTAGGTTAAATCAGTGGATTCATACAGATGGTAATACGGTTAATCCAGATTCACTGTTAAAAGAAGAACTTAATAATACCTTAATAGAACATTTCTTTCCTGGGGTTAACTTTTCGTTCGGGCATATGGACGAAAAGTCTACTGTGGAACAATTAATTAATCATCCTGAAGATCACAAATTATTATTATCATCAAAAACACGGTTGCTATATGGGCCGGAAGAATGTCTAGATACAATTAAACAATTATGCCCTGATAACAAAGATAGAGGTGCTTACGGATCTATTTTTCTCGGTTCGTGTAAAAATAGCGTCAATAAAGAGTTAAATATTCTAATTGTTGATGACAGTAATGGTAAAAATGGTGACGTTATTAACAAGAACCAAGCATATCGGCTAACAGGAGACTGTTACGGGCAAATATCCACAGACCTATATCACGAATTAACCAAGCATCAAAAAGGTGATAAATATCGAGTAATTCAGCACCGCTTCGGCTGGACTGACCAAGACGGAGACGATAACAAATACCGCTTTGGCAAAGGTACTTTACGACCTGCAAACCTTGACCAAATCCTCAATTATTCAGATCCCAACAAATCAACTAAAATTGACTTAATTCTTCCCTTATCTGCATTCAAGGGAACTGATAAAGACAACCCTAATGGGCCAAGCAAGCCCCAAATTCAACCTGGACTGTACAGGCAAAATATCTGGCTAGGGGAAAAATCACAATCTGAACTCGGTAAAACAGCTATCTCCCAGTTACTCGCTTCATTCCCTAACGGACTGAAAGACTTTACCGAACAGCTAGAACTTGAAGCCAAAAAGCTTAAGGAAGTACAGGACGACCCCCGGCAACTTGCACAACTTTACTGCAAAAAGTACGAGAAGCGGAAAACCTTTCTTGAAGAACAAGCAACCACACTAGAAGAACAAGCAGCAGAAGATCCAACAGTAGCAGAAGATTTAGAAGCTTTGCGCGATGGCGCGGGAGCGCCCGCCGTAGGCGATCGCATTGCTACTGACTCGTTTATTTACAAACTTATCAAAGCTGACCTGCAAGGAGAGGGTCAACTTCTTGAAACTGAGAAAGTACAGCGCGAACTCGCCCGGTTCGTCCAAAACGAGTGGAAAGAAATCGCCATCGGCAAGACACTCACATTTGAGCGGGCAATGGTCATTCCCTCCAAAGACTTGCAAAATGGGGAAATCTGCATCCCGCATTATCAAGGCGGGGAAGAAGTTCTCAACTTCCGTTCCCCTTTCCTCAACTCAAATGGTCTGTGCGTCTCAACTAACAAAGTTGTAGAAGAAATCCTTGGGCCTGATGGTAAACCTCTCTTAGGTGCGATCGCTGTCTCGGACGAAACAAGCGATCGCATTTATAACCGCCTTAACGAGCAAATTAAATCTATCCTCTCAGAAGCTCAAAGTAAAAATATTCAGTTAGAAGGTATTGAAAATTACTTAGATCAAAATATCAACAAGCTCCAAACTAAAGACAAAATCGAGTTTACCAACAAATTTAATGAGTATATTTCAGAACTAAAGTCAGCTGGTTATGAACTAGAAATTCTTCCTCAAGAGTCCGAACAAGAGCGTCAGGCACGCGACTACGATGGTGATTGTATTGGCTTCGAGCGGGCAAGCAGATATCCAAACCTCACTGCCGAGGCAAGGGAGCGCAATCTGCCTGAAAACGCTTACGATCCAACTGTTAAACTCAAAAAACAATCTTTTTACCAGGAAGATGGCAGTCAGCCAGAATTTGAAGAAATCGCCATCCACATGAGCGATGGTATTTCAGATTTAACGAGTTTAGTATCACTGGCTTCGACAGAAGTAGTGAATTATTTCATGAAAATAAACCTCAAAATATTCGATTTAATCTAGCTGAAGATGGAAAAAGTGTCATTGAACTCCAGAATCAGGAAGGTAATTACGAAACATTTGGAAATATAGAACAAAGTAACGCACGACTACCAATTGGTACTACTGCTATTGCTAGCGTTGAAAAAGGGGAAGTATATACCACCTCTGTTACAACCAAAGTACCCGGACTACCAGAACTTACCTTTAAAGTAGGTGAAGTTAATAAGTTTGGAAATTCCCAGAGGTTCAATAATGAACCTGTAATGTTAACAATCGAAAAAGTTGATCTTATTCGTGAAGACTATAGCATTTATCTTCAAAATGGTAATAAACCTGAGAAACTAGGGAACATTGATAAGGAATCAATCAAAGAGGGTATTGCTGAAGGTTGGCTAGCAGAAAAACCCGGTAATGGGCAACAGTTACAGCTTAAAATTCAAACCATCATCACCGGACAAAATGCCTATGCAATAGCAGAGACATCTAAGGAAAATTTTTTACGAATTAATATTACTAATCCAAAGTACAAAAAACAGGAGATTAGCAACCAAGCATTTAAAGAAACTTTAGTTCGGGCATTTGATAAAAAGCACGTTTATATTGCTAAAATTGGCGACCAATCACTCGGCATTATTGGTCAGCATAGTGAACGCCTCGAAGCCGATTTAAATAGAGAGAATGTACAAAGACAGTGGCAAAGGAAAGAAAGTAGCACTGTACAAAAACTAATTGATACGGGTATTATCCGCTTAAACCAACAACGAACTAGTATCCCTGTACAGATTATCAGTAATGAAAGTACCTGTAAAATAACTATTAATCCAGAAACAGTACAGTATCCCGACAAATGGGTTAAGCGCAGTCAGCTTATCAGTAATGAGAAACCTGTCAGAAACGAACAGCAAGAAAAACGTAACCAAATACTCGGTAAAATTAACGAACGTCCTACAATCATATTCCAAGATAAAGAACAAAAATTAGTAGGGCTTTTAGGATTAGCAGTTGATGAACATATAGCCGGAAAAACCAAAAAATATCTAGAAAAAGTAGGAGTATCATACGAACAGCTTCCCGGATCACAAGCTCGGTTAGAAGCCAAAAAAGGTATGACTGTATTCGTACTCGATGAAAGTACCATTAGTGAGGAATTAAAACAAACATTTATTGACCGTGCTGGTGGTAATATCAAGAGCGCAGATACACCTTCACAAATCACTCCAATCATTCCAGAACAAACTGCATATTTTTATAACCCAAACCAACAATATACTTCTCCAGATGGATCGCTCTTAGAAACTAAAGAAGCTCTCGGATTAGTTGTTCCCGCACAAGACACGATCGCTGTAGCTACTTGGCTAGAATCAAAATCTACTGAAAATCATTATTTTATTGAGAGTAACACAGCTACATTCATTTTTAATAAAAATGAGATTAGTGAAAAAATAAACGAAGAACTAAATAATTTACTTGGAGAACCAATTAATATCGGTGAAGCTGATGGATTTGACCGCTACGAACAGCTTAGTGCAGAGTTAAATCAAAAAGTTGCAACTGAAGGTAGTCTTTTACAATTAAACCAAATTCCAGAAGATAGTGAGTACAAAACAACTCTACAAGCACTACTTAACCGTCCCAGAGAGCTTAATCAAGAAGATTCTCCAGTACCAATTATTCCTGCGAAAGCTGTACCAGAAAAGAATACAACTAACACTCAATCAAATACTAACGCCACAGTTGCAGGAATTTCACAAGTCTATCAAAACGCAGCTGAGATACAAGTAGTAACAGATACACAATCAGAAGCTAAGAATCAACCAATATTACTACCCAACTCGCGTCAAGCCGATCCAACTAAAGCTATCGAAATATTGGGTAAGGTAAGCGAGGAAAAAGTAGAACAATTGCGATCGCACCTTGAAACCCACCTCAAACCCGTACTTGAAAACGATAAATCCAACTACGCACTACTGAGACAAGTCGCATGGGTCGGTGCAAAATGGGATTTGAAGGATAAAGACTTCAAGCCAGGGGTACAGGACAACAAGTTAATGGAACTTGTCAAACAAGTATATCCTGACGCTGATATTGTGCTGGTAACTTATTCCAAAAACCCCGGCGCTGGCATCAACTACCACCGCGATGACTCCTACGCCGCGACGGAAGCCCGCAGCATTAATATCGGAAATTCTGATTGGGGGTATCGCGCTGCAAAGGAACGAATGGCATGGACTAGGGAGGAGAATCAGGACGCACCATACCAAGAATTTAAACTTGAGTCGGGTACAGTAACCCGCTTTAACTGCAAGAATGAACACGCTGCCCTCAATACTGAGGCTGGCAGATGGTCTATCAACATCTGGTCAATTAAAAATGACCTGGGCAGAGAAAACAGCGTTCGCCAAAAATTTGAAAACTTACTCGCCTCAAACCAACCTCCTCGTGCGATAGTCCAAAGCAACAGCGACCTTACCATCAAAACTAACGAGTGGACACCTGGGGGAGAAATTAAAGTAGAACGTAGCTATACAAGCCTCAGAGAAGTTGCTCAAAATACTCCCTCACACCCTTTAAACCAAACAACTGTAGAAGAAATTATCGCTATTGGGAATTCCACTGCGGCACGCGCTGCTAACCCTCAGATTCCAGACAACCCGACTATATCTGGAAAACCAGTACCAATGGTTTATTCGCTACATCTGCACGGCGAACCTTCCAAAGTACCAGTCGATACAACCATTGATGCCATGCGCGGATACGGTAGGATACACACCACCAGAGGTGTAGATTACCAAAAAACTTATGGTGTCAAAGAGGGAGATATTGCGATCGCCCAAGGTAAAAACGGCGAGCAAGTTGCTTTCCGGGTGGGTAAGCAGTACAAAATTCCCCCCGAAATGATTCAAGATCCAAGTTACCAGCAAGCCTGGGCGAAATGGGAAAAGCATTCACCGAAAGAACTTACCCAAACCCAGGCGAGTAAGAGTCAGGTATATGGCTTATTCATGGAGCCGCTAGGGGATTATGTCAATGGCAAAATTATTCCATTCCCAGCCATCCAAAAACAAACTGTCACCCCGATAAATATCAGCCCCGACTCCAAAGATGGACTTGGAGTAGCACTCAGCCTTGCCACTGCACTCGCAAAAGAACAAGGCAAGCTACAAAACGATTACCAAGTTTCAGTCAATAATAATCCAGAAGCCCCTGCTGGACAGTATGGAGTAGAAACCCATGTCCAAAAACCTGAAGGACTAGCATACGCATCCGCCGAACACGCATTTAATCACCAAAAGCAGTTGCATCCATCAGCTGATGAATACAAGTTAATGGTAGAAGTGCTTCAGGCTAAACTGGAGCAACACCCCCGGCTAACTGAGGCGATCGCCAAACGCGGAGGAGGTGAGTGGCTGGAAAACTGTACGGCAGTTGCTACAACGGGGGGAACCCCCACAACGCACTGCCTCACCAATATAACTAACGCCCAGGATAAACAGTGGGAAGGTAAGGGTAAAGAATCCGCATTTATTCAAGCCCTCAGCGAAGCATACACCAATGTAGTTGAAAAGTCACAACAAACTACAGTACAAACTCAGCAGGAAAAATCCGAACAGACTGATCGGCCGCTAACAAATCCACTATCCCAACTCGAACCCATAAACGCCGCCGTCGCTGAACACATGAAAAAAGATATTGCGATGGCACAAATAGCTACCCAGTTTATCGGTAAATCAGCTGCGCCCCCCGAGACACCTTCAAGCACTCGGAATTACGAGCAAGCATGGGGAGAACGCGCCAACACAGGAAATTACTCGAAAGACGACATCATTATGGTATCCGGGTCTGGCCCGTGGCGCGGAGTGACAAGCGAGCGAATTGCTCAAACTTTTGAAAATCACTACAAACCTTTACTTAATAAAGCAATAGAAGCGAAAAGCTCTTTCATAGTTGGAAATGCACAAGGAAGTGACCAATTAGTTCAAAATTACCTTCAAGAAAAAGGGTACAAGGTAGAACAAACTTCCCAAGGATACGCTGTATTTAATTCTGTAGAAAATACCAAAATTATTACTAACACTATTTCTTCCAATACACAAGTATTACATAACTCGTTTATTGCTAAAGACAAGAGCATTTTCCCTCCACAACAAAGCCAACAACCAAATATTGACCAAGCACTCGCATCACCTTCTCAACCCAGAATGCAGCAGGTTGGAGCGATGGATAGCATTATCGAGCGGATGAAAGCTAATACAATGCAAAATCTTCAAGACTGGTATGTAGCAGCTGAAAAGCTCGGTAAATCAGAAACATATCTCAATATAATTCAGGAGATAACTGATTTATACATCAAACAAAATATCAGTCTTGAGAACGCTTTTAAGGCAATGGAGCAAGATATTAAGGAGCTAGAAAAAATTAATGAAATGACCAGTCTTGCCCAAAGTTTAGTTAAAATCATTGGACAGGAAGATATCAATGGCATTATGTCAGTACAAACAGAAAAATCCCAAATTGCTACAAAAGCCCAAGACAAAATTCACTTAGTTAAAGATAAACATGACAACATATTATTATATATTAAAGAAGGAAAAACCCAAGTAAGTAACATCAGTAATGAAACATTACAGGACTTTCAACTCATGAATTCCCGTATCGATAATGCTCTCAAAGATGTCAAAAAAGATTTAGTAGAGAGGTAATTTTAGTATGAAAGAACTAATCGAACTTCCAGTAGAAGGTTTAACTCCAGCTATGCAAGCTAGTCTCCTCAGAGAATTGATCAAACAGCTTAACATCCCTGATGATAAATTTGAAGAATCTGCAAAAAAGCCTCCAACTGCTGAGGAAACAAAAGAGGCTGTGCTAAAGTTGAATTCGGAAATTAACAGAATCAGTGAAGTAGTGCAAGATGAAGCAAAAGTAAACTCTACAGAACTTGAACCTATCACTTTTGTTCATCAAGTTAATCAAGAGTCAACTTTACAAGCCGAAGCAAGCCAGTTCACAGGAACCACAATTGAACCAGAGGTTATAAAAAACCCCACAAATAAAAATGACGACAATAATGGCAACCCAGTAGAAGAGAGTCCAGAAAATAGAGTACAATCTATTACCGCAGATTCTCAAATTAGACAGTTTGTTATTCCTGTAATTTTAGACCGCTTAGATATATTTGGAAAATCAGATAAAGAGACACAAGGTATTATTTATAAAAGTGAAGAATATACTGCAAGTATAAAATTAGAAGAAGATTCGCAAACTCTTAACCTTGATAGAAATTTGCCTGATTCCGAACAAAGTCGAGAAGCACTCTTGGCATCTCGTGACAATAACTCAGAAGAGTACTCTATCACCATTAATAATCTCACCAAAGAGGAATTTGAACGTTTCAAGACTCTGTTCAATGAGCAACAAGCACGCCGCGAACAGAGTCAAAAACAATTCAAAAACCAGGATTCTGCTAAAGAACTAGATTAAATCAACCCATACCACACACCATACATAAAAGCTATAAATCCAAAAATCAGCTTTTTATTAAAACTCAGTGGAGTCTTGGGACAAATAACAACCGCAACAGCAAAATAGTAAAAAGACGCAGTAAAGTCAAACAAACTCGTCGGGTTAACAGGCAATCTGCCTAACCCGACCAAACATAGCATCCCTATTAAAGACCAAACAATAATCTTTTCTATCCATCCTAAAATTTTATCGCTCTTCATAAAAAATTATTTATTCCTCCATCAATTCGCTGATAACTATTAAAAGCAGGACTGATAAATAAAGTCATCTAGTAAATAGATTGCTTAATGAAAACTACATAAACTACCCAATAAGTTTGTAAAGTTTTTACAAATAATAATAAAGATTTTAAATAAGCTAATTATTTTATAGTAATTGTAAAGATTAAAAATTCTAAAAAAGGTAAGTGCTATAAGTATTATTATCAGGGACAATACCAATACCAAACCAAAAAAGCATATAATATGAAACCTATTAATGTTGTCATCATTGAAAATGAGAACATATCTAGGATTGGCGCGGCAACAATATTATCTGAAACTGGGAAAATCCAAGTCTGTGGCCTTGCCAAATACGGAAAGCAAGGAATAGAAATTGTTGACACAGAAAAGCCAGATATCGTAATTATAAATATTGATTTACCTGATATCGATGGCATTGATGTAATAAATGTAATTAAATCCAAACACGCATCGATTAAAATCGTGGTTATGACTGCAAATAGCAGTCGAGATACCATTAACGCAGCAATTAGTAATGGCGCAGACTGCTACTACTGTAAAAATAGTGTTAGAGAAGAAGTAGGAGAAAGATTCGTTGAAGCAGTAATGGCTGCGTACAATAATGAATCATGGATTGACCCAACTATTAATCGCATTCTAATTGATAGTCTCAGGTTAAATGAGACACCCGATAGAAATACACTAGATTTATTAAGTGATTTCTCTAATAAAGAAATAACAGTTCTTAAATTAGCTGCCGGAGGCATGAAAAATAATGAAATTGCCAATGTAATGTATGTTTCAGAAGGTACAGTAAGGTCATATCTACATAACTCATTTATCAAGTTAGGAGTCAAAGATAGGTTAAACGCTATCCGCGAAGCAATCCGCCTGGGAATCCTCAGCTTTACAGACATGAAAATCGAAGAAGAAGTTACTCAAGAAACCCACGCAAGAGTCAAAACTAACCAAAAAAGTCAAAAAGATATAGCTAAAACGAGTAATAAGGGATACAAAGGCTGGGTTGCTTAGAAAATTAATCAACTGCAATTATGCAGCCACCTGAATACTTCTTCTGCTGGCGGCAAGTTTTAATGATGGCGGCGTTTTTAACATAAATACTACGCGCTACCTTACCTTCATTGGATTTAGCCCAATCCAGAAGCTTTTTATCTTCGGGTTGTAAGATGGCAGATCCAGAAGCTGCCTGCTGAAAAGTTACACTTCCAGCGATGGTCTTGTGTGTAAAAACACCAATTGCAGTCCCTAAAGCTAGTACAAAACCCAATACCCCGGCTACTTGTGCCAATCGCCAATTACTTACATCGAAGTGAGGCAAAACCCCACCACCTTGCTTAGTCATCTTAACTAAATCCTTCGCCGCTTCTGCGATCGCACTCTTTTGTTGGTGTATAGCCACCTTAGAAGCACTATTAAGCTTATCGTCTACCATATCAGTCCAACCAACCATAAGCGAGTCCAGCCTACCTGGTAACTGCTGCAACGCAAACTGGGTTGTACCTAGTTCGGCGTATAGGTTAAACAAGGGGTCATCAGGCCGAATACCCAATTTAAGTATCCAATCAGTAACCTCTGCTTTTTTTTCTTCAGAATATTCTGCAACAACTTTTTCAACAACTTTTGCAATATTGGTCATAGGTTGTTTAGATAGCCAATTTTAAATCTCACTGTTAATTTGGTAAAACAAATAATTACCATTTCTCAGATTCAACATCTTCAGTTACATCAAGATTGGAAGGACTTTGTTTATTTGCACTTATAGAAGCCAATTCTGCATAGTTTGTACTCAACCCTAGATAATTAGAAGCTATTCCATTAGAAACAATAGAGTTATGAAAATTCTCCATCCAGTTGAATACTATCGAACGCTGAATAGTATTAAGAGGAGAGTTAGTTTCAATCAGTTGAGTATAAGGTAAACTAGCATCCTCAAGCAACTGGTAAAAGTCATTATGCAATCCGCCTAAAACTAGTTCTAAGCCGTTTAATTTTTGAATATCAGCTTGGAATTGACTCCCTTCATAGTATCGAAATTGCTTGCCAAAGTAATGATTTTGGATAATAACATAATCAACCTGACTACCAAAATGCTCATATAAATCCTGAAGATAATCTTCAACGCAGTCTTTACGGTGTGATATCGGGTGCAAGAAAGTAACACGATATCCTAGACAATTAAGATTTTCTATCAGTGAAACATCTCTCTCAAAAAACTTGAATTCTCGGAGGTTTTGACCTGGCATATCAGTCAAAATAACTTCAATTTTTGGAAACATTTCTAAGTCGAGTAATAACCTATCAGAATCACCTCTAGAGAATCCCAAATGGTTTATCTCAAAGCGTTCTGTTTGATACATCGATAGCTTATTGCGATGCCCGTGGTAGAAAACACGCACATTGAGTTTATTTTTCAAGTACAACTCTAGCAATAGCCTAGAAGCTGTAGACTTACCTACACGAGCATCACCCGATGTAATCACAAAACGCTTTCTAAACATAATAAACTAAGCAAACTACTAAATTAAGCAGCTATATTTTCAGATTTTAAATTTGAATCTTGATTTTTAGCTTTTTCTTTTTCTTCATTTTCTCTAAGCTCTTTAGATTTTTCAACAACTGCTGGATAGTAACAATCATCTGGTTGTATATCAAAGCCAAATAAATTAAATGCTGGCTTGATTTGCGCTTCAAACTCAGCAAGCCAAGATTTAATTCTCGACTTAATCACAATATTTGTTCCTTTATGAGTCTGACCTTCATTAAATGTCAGAGCATGGCGGTCAATAAAGTCGTAGGATTTGTAGAATAAATCTGGCATCACAAGTTCTACTAGACCTTCTGCAAGCATATTTTGACGTAGAAAAGCGTCATTGTATCGCTCAAATTTTTCTTCTTCACCATGAAATAAGTTCTTAACAACAATATAATCTACTTGATTTTTACAAAGTTCACGCAGTTTTTCTAGAACATTTATGGAATCAAGAACCCTACTAATCACTGAAACCATCGTAACTTGGCAATTAATATCGGTTTTAAGCACTTCAAAAAATGAAAGTTCTTTGACATAACTTTCAAAGAAACCTCCAGATTGTGCTGGTAAGTCTAATAGCGTAATAGGACAATCACTCTCATCTAAATTAATTAATAAATCGTCAGCACCACCTCTATGAAAGATATCAATGTAACGTATTATCGGTCGGTAGTCTTTTTGAAAATATCTTTCTAACTGAGGATTTCTTAAGTCAGCTTCATAAGTGACACAGGGTAAATTTTTATTAATGTACAGTTGAAATAGCGCTCGTGCAAAGGTGCTTTTTCCCACGCCACCTTTATCACCTGTGACAATTATTAGCCGCTTTTTAGGTTTACTATTATTAATATTGGTTGTATTATCCTCAGACATGGCTTTTTTACCCTTATTGTTTCTATTTGGAGACATAACATTCCTCGACAAAGCAAATACACTTTGTTGATGTAAATCAAAACTTTTAAACCTTATTTTGAAGAAAAGAATTCATTTGTAATAGTTAAAAACCATTTACTATAAGCAACCTTTAACGATAAAACTAGTTGATTATACAGGTTCTCAGCAAACCACATAAAATAGCTATATTCTTCTATGAATACTTCCAGAATAAATAATCAAAAGTATACTTATGCAAAAATGTAAATGCCTGCATCAATTCTAAAATGCTCATATCCTTGCCCTAAAAATTAGCTATATAATGGAGCAAATAAAGTCTCATTATTCAATGAACCCTAACTACTTTGTTTTATGATTGATTTTAGTATGTAACTTTTACCTCAAAAAGCCAATCAACAAAACTTCAATATTTAAGCAACATTTGTTAATATATAAATTAGTAATAAATTTTATTTAGTTTGCCTAAAGTATCATAAAATATGAAAATATATACAAAAATATAGGGAATTTACTCAGCTAAAATCTCCTCCAATCAACTTATAAAAATCACAAAAATTACCAGATGAAAGCGATGCCTAGTGTAAACTCATGGAACGCTACTCAACAAAAAGACGAAGCTACAGATATGCCGGTTTAGAATCAATTTTTTGGTCGGTTGAAAACTTGGATGATGCTTTCTAGTCAGTTTCAGTATCATCATCATCTTCATTTTCCTCAGCAAAAGCTAGTTCAAATACTTCTTGTAACTCCTCCGAATCTATAAGTCCATCATCATTAATGCAAAGGTCTTTTCTACAGTCTTTACAGATAACCTCACCTATTTATGTATAAAGTAAATCGCTAGATGAGCCGCAACTGAAACAATCATAGTTAAACTTATCAAACTTTCCTAAAATTCTAATTGTAATGTTTTTGTCTTCTATGCCGAATTGCTCCATTGCCTATTTGATATCTAGCATAGTTATTTTCTGGTAGATTGAGCTTTGCTATAGCTTTTGATTATCCCTCAAAACTAATCAATAACTACACTTGTGGAATAGTGCTACTGATCCGCAGTTGTTACAGTGCGATCGCTCTTGTGAAAGGTGCGATGCCTACGCTGGTAACTGAGCGCGTCCGTTATGCGGGCTGTTCGGTGTCGCATTTTCCCTTTAAGAGTATCTCATCGCTACCATGCCAAAAAACGAACTAAAGGCATAAGCTTGTTAGCCCCACTTCTCCTCTAAAAATTAATCCGCTCCCTCTGTCTTATCTTCTGAGGAATTCTGGGAAGAAATTTTTTTGGCGATCGCATCCAATATTGTTGATATCTGATCGGGACTATTTAAATTAACTTGGTATACATTCGTAGCATGAACTTGATTACTCCCTATTACCACTTGTAACCCAGGTTCACCCAGCAGATGCAAGATTTAACTTAGCTTTTCCCTCGGCATCCAAGTGATCGCAGTTTTCCATTAATTTTTCTAAAAAATCATCCTCACCCTTATTTACCACAATAAGCGCCTAAGTGTATATGAAAAATTTCTCAGGCTATCATACTGCTACTTGCAGGTCTGTAGTATCCGTATTTTTTCCAGATATGGCCCCTGGTTGTAATACCCAAGCGGCAATCGCTTGGAGTATTTCAGCCTTTTCTTTCGGTGTGGCAGATTCAATTAGTTGAATAGGCGTTAACTCAACCACTCCTATTCTCGCTAGTGCTGGAATTCTACAATTTTCTGGCAGGGCATGAAGGATTTTGAAGTAATTACCAGCTTTTAGGTCGTTTTTGCCATCAAGAAACTTACTAATAGTACTCTCGTGGACACCAGCCCTAACAGAAATCTCTCTTGCTGTTAAGCAACTTTCCCTAATTGCTGTAATTAATATTTCTTGATGTTTATCCATATTGCCACTACTTGCTTTTTTTCAAGTTATTGAATACTATCAAATCTGTCTAGAAAATACAATTTAGCAAAAATCACACTGGCTTAATGGTGCTGGGGTGACAGTTTTGTGAAATTTTAGCGACTTTTACAACAAACTAGCTCTACTTGCATATGCGGGTAAGGGCAAAACTCATTTTATCCATATTATGACAGACACAAAGATTCAGGGGAAGTTCTACCCGCTCCAACATGAAGAATGGCTAAGAGCCTGCCGGGAACTAACCCCAGCACAGAGGGATGTACTCTACTATCTTCGCACTCTCGACCCATACAGCACCGGAATGGAAGTATCACCCTCAAGGATTGCCAAGGATTTATCTACCGCAGAAAAGCCAGTTCACCGCAGTACTGTAGGGCGTGCCCTCAAAGCGTTGGATGAAAAGGGATTTGTCGATATGGAGCTTCTTAAGGTTAAGGTTCACGTTCTCACCAAAGGCTTGCACTGTTGCGATGAGGCAACAAGTTGTGATGAGGCAACAAGTTGCGATGAGGCAACAAGTTGCGATGAGACAACAAGTTGCGATGAGACAACAAGTTGCGATGAGACAACTTTGTTGCCTGACCGCAACTTAGGTGATCATGACGCAACTTGCGCGATCGCTACGCAACTTGCGCGATCGCCACGCAACAAGCACGAGCCAGAAGTATTGCCAGATAAAGATTCCAGCACACCTAAGATTAATAAGACTTATTTAGAATTTATAGACTCTCTCTCAGAAACCGAGCGAGCGAATTTTTTAAATTTTTGTGAGGAAAAGACAAAGAACCTCAGCCAGCCAGTGAACGACATTGAGGCTTGGTTAGCTCACACCACTAAAGCCGGACAGAACCGTTGGGAAGTTTATTACAAAAAATTTGTGACCTACCAACAAGCCGAGTCCAAAAAATCTCAAAGTAGCCGTAGCAGTCAAATGAAAAAGTTTCAAGAGGAACTTGAGCAACAACGACAACAAGCTATGTCCATGTACGGCAACACAAATGAATCAATGGAAGCTTTGCCCAATTCAATCTAAAGTTTCAAGTTGCTTATGACAGAACAACTAAGTTTCCAAGGTGATGGTAGCGATCGCTTACCACCGCAAAATATTGAGGCGGAAGAGGCAATTTTAGGCGGTATCATGCTTGACCCAGAAGCAATAGGTAGAGTGAGCGATTCTTTGATTCCAGAAGCTTTTTACATCAGCGCTCACAAAGATATCTATCAAGCAGCTCTTAGGCTCTACAGTCAAAGTAAACCCACGGACTTGCTTACAGTCACCAGTTGGCTGACTGACCATGATTTACTTACCCGCATTGGCAGGAGAAATAAATTAGCAACTCTAGTAGACCGCACGGTGTCAGCTGTGAACATCGACGCTTTGGCAGGGTTAGTAATGGAAAAATACCTGCGGCGGCAGTTAATCAAGGCTGGCAATGAAATTGTGCATCTGGGTTACGAAACTGAAACCGAGTTACCACAAGTTTTAGATCAGGCAGAACAGAAAGTATTCCAGCTTTCTAACCAAAGCTTTGGTTCAAACACCGAACACAACAGCACAATTAGTATTGCTGCTTACAAGGAATTAGATTCAGGAAGCCCTATCTACTCTACAGGACTTGATGAACTCGATAATTTAATGGTCGGATTTGAAGGCGGTACGCTCACCATAGTTGCGGGTAGACCGTCAATGGGAAAGTCCCAGATTTCGCTACAACTAGCTCTCAAGATGATATTGCTCCACGATTTACCTGTGGCTATCTTCTCGTTGGAGATGACAAAGAAACAATTAGAGTACAGGCTGTGGAGTTTAATTAGCGTCACCAATGCCTACAAACATTTAGGATTAACGCCACTAAGGAGCGATCGCATCCGCAGACATCGAGCTAAATTTCAACCTTTAGCAGATTGGGAATTCACGCTTATTGCCAAAATCGTTGATATTGCCTCAGAACTGCCGCTTTATATGAATGATTCAAGGGGCATCACCGTTTCACAAATTGCATCAGAATGCCGTCAAATTAAGGCCAAAGAGGGAAAACTGGGGTTAGTTGTAGTTGATTACCTACAAATGATGGCAGAAGATTCAGGCGGCAACCGGAGTTATGAACTAGGAGATGTGGCCAGGGGACTTTACAAAATGGCAGGGGAACTGGATGTACCCGTGCTAGCACTGTCCCAAATCTCTAGGGGAGTTGAGGGTAGACAGAATAAGCGCCCAATGATGAGCGACCTTAGCCAGTCAGGAATTTTAGAAATGGTGGCAGACAATATTATTCTCGCTTATCGGGATGAGTACTACAACCCAGACACTACAGAGCAAGGAATATTAGAGCTAATCATGGCTAAAGCACGGCACGGTGAAACAGGTACAGCAACGGTATTTTTTGACAAGTCCTATGGAATTATCCAGAATTTGCGCTCCGGAAATATTTGAGTCCTCAAACTGCTGTCAAAACCATCCGCCTCCTGTATCGGAATTTTTACTGGGGGGTATTGATAATAGCCCTAGTAAAAACTCTGAACAAATAGAAATACCCCCCAGTAACGACAACCCTAGTAAAAAGCCTGAACAAATAGAGATACCCCCAAGTATTGACAACCCTAGTAAAAAGCGCAGAAATTGGGGTGAGGGTAACGGTACTATTCATTGGCGCACCATTACTAGGGGTGGAAAGGACTACCCCCAGGCTTATTATCATTGGCAGGAAAAAGGGAGAAAGAAGACCAAGTACATTCCCAAGCATTTACTTGGGGATATTCAAGAAGCAGAGTTCAAGAAGCGCCCAATTAGAGAAATTTTGGCATTACTGGGTGTTGTGCCTAGCCCTAGTAAAAACACATTACTGGGGGATATCGAAAATAGCCCTAGTAACGATGTCGAGCAATCAAAGATACCCCCTAGTAAAAATAGCCCTAGTAATAATGGCGGACAATCAGAAATACCCCCCAGTAAAGATAGCCCTAGTAAAACTAGACGACACAAAGGATTAGGTAGTGGCTCCATTCAGTGGAAAACCATCACCCTTCACGGCAAAGATTATCCCCAAGCTTGGTATCACTATGAGTTCTGGAAAGATGGCGATCGCTTGGTTAAAAAATGCAAGTATATTCCAAAACGACTATTAAGCAGAATAGAGAAGCTAGAAGCAGATAAAGCGCCAGTCAAAGAGATTTTGTCAATATTGCGAGTAAAATTATAGAAAAATCATTACCTCAGAAAAACTGTGCAAATCGCAAATACCAGGTAATACCAATTCTATTAACAATACCGTTGCCAATTTACGAGGGTTCAACGTCTCTTGTTTTTTACCTAAAGAGTTGAAAAATAGTTGCAATAAGTTTAAAGTAATATCTTAATTTCTCATGCAACACCTAAAAAAATACTTAGCCGAAAATTTGTATATTTAGTTACTTTTTGAAATTTAATAGCCAAATATTTTATCAAAATTATCAATTTGATGGCTAAGAAACAATTAACTGTAGAGAGAATTCATAAATAGAATGATAAAAGCGTCCACAATGTCGCCTAGAGAATGGAAAAAGCCACAATTATCACTCTTTGCTGGTCTAGTTTTGGCACTGGTTATCCTGTTGATTTGCTTGGTATACAGTGTGACGCTTGGTGCAGCAGAAATATCTCTAGACAAGGTTTTGACATCTTTCATAGCCTTTGATGGTTCATACGATCACTTAGTTATTCAAACTGTGAGATTACCGCGATCGCTGATTGCTATCCTTGTAGGAGGAGAGCGATTTTTTTCGGGGGAGATGGGCAAGAATTAATCAAGGGGTTTAAACATTAATCATCCCAAAGCCCCTGAAATTTGGTAGATGCAAGTTCGGTGTAACGAACAGTATGCTGAATATTTTTATGCCCCAAATAACTCTGAATTGTTCGGGTATCAATCCCTATACGTCAAAAGAATACGCACCAGCTTGGGCATAAGTCAAACTGAACTTGCTCTCATTGCCGGGATTCATCTTCAAAGTCTGGGTAAGATTGAACGCGCTATGACTACCAAACTCAATAGCAAAAGTCAGCGTGGGTTAGCTTATGCATTGCAAATTCCAAGCGAGTATCTTGATGCTGCTGTTCGTGGTACACCGATAGGAGCGTCCGATTCCCTCAAGTTCTGTCCTCACTGCTGGCAACCTGGTACTCCGCCAGAGGAAATTTGGTTATTAGTGCGATCGCAATGCTGTTTTCTTTGCGGTACTCGTTTACGCAATAGCTGTGCTAACTGCAACGAGCCGATTACGTCTTTGAAGTTTCGTTTTTGTCCTTACTGTGGCAAGACATACAAAGAATCAAATGATTCTGAATCTCAAACCAAATCACCCAAGAAAAATTGAGTCTGCATATTTTAACTTGTTAAGCACTTAAAGATTGCATGTTGAGATAGTGCAACTTGTAGGCGCAACAGCTTATATCTATAAAAGTAATACCAGTATGGACAAGCCATCAATACCAAAGTGACATCAATTGAACGTACCGCTTACCCTAGATTCAAACGCCAATTTACCACCAAAGAACTTACCGAGATTTATACTCCAACTAAATCCGAAATTGCTTTCGCTTACAATACGACGAAAGGTGAAAGTAATATTTTGAGTCTGCTCGTCATCTTAAAATCATTCCAAAGACTGGGTTATTTCCCATCGATTGCAGATATCCCACTGAAAATCATTAACCATATTCGTAGTCATTTAAAATTGGCTCTTGATATTGTTGTGAGTTATGAAAATAACAAAACAATGTACCGACATCGAACAGCTATCCGCGAATATCTTCAAGTTAAATCTTTTAATCAAACTGCGCTACATTTAGCGGTATCTGCGGTGAATGAATCAGCCCAGGTGATGGATAACCCTGCCGATTTAATGAATGTCGCTATTGCCGAACTGATTAAAAATAGATATGAGTTACCAGGATTTAATACATTAAATAGATTAGTACACCGAGTTAGAAATGTAGTCAATCAAAACCTATTTAGGTTGGTACTTAGTCGCCTAAGTAACGATTATAAACAACGTCTACTCGACCTTTTAGATAATCATCCAGTAGAATATAGAAGTCTCTACAATAATCTCAAGCAACTTCCTAAACGCCCGACCCGCAATCACCTCAATGATTTAATTGTACATTCAATCTGGCTTGATTCCTTGGGAGATATTAAACCACTCCTTGCTGATATGACAGCAGCTAAGATTCAACACTTTGCTGCCGAAGCGAGAGTATTAGATGCGAGTGAAATCAAAGAGTTCAATTTGCCAAAACGAATTACTCTAATATTATGCCTGATTTACTCGGCAAGCGTGATGACGCGAGATAACTTGGTTGAGATGTTTCTCAAAAAAATGCAGTTAATTCATAATCATGCTAAAAGAGAGTTAGAACTTATCAAACAAAGATATCAATCAACGGTTGAGAAGTTACTGGGGGTGTTCAGTAATGTTCTACAAGTATTAGTTGATGAATCGCCAGAAGTTGGGACTGTCGTTAAGGTCGATAAAGTTGATAAGGTAGAGCAAGTTAATCAAGTACTCATTCCATCAGGTGGTGCGGAAAAACTATTAAGTGAATGTGAAGCGATAAATGCCTATAAGGGAAATAATTATTTTCCCCTATTGTGGCAATTTTATAAAAGTCACCGCAGTACTTTTTTCCGGTTGCTAGGTGCTTTGAAGTTTTCATCCACTACCAACGAACAAAGTGTAGTTGAGGCATTGAATTTTATTTTAGAAAATCAGTCGCGGCGTGGTCAATTCTTCAATAATACTATTGATTTAGATTTTGCTTCTCCTCAATGGCAGAAACTTTTATTCGTCGAACAAGGAAACAAAACTAAAATTGTGCGTCGCCATCTGGAAGTTTGTGTTTTTTCTTACTTAATGGCTGAATTGAGGTCGGGGGATATTTGTGTCAAGGGAAGTGAGAATTACGCTGACCACCGAGAACAGTTGTTGCCTTGGTCAGAATGTTTACCATTGATTGACCAGTATTGTGGGGATTTGGGTTTTGCTTCGGATGCAGTTGGTAATGTTTACCAACTCAAGTCTTTGTTGACTGATACGGCATGTCTTGTGGATGCTGGTTATCCAGATAATCGTCAACTTGTGATTAATGATTTGGGTGAACCTGTATTAAAAAAATCTCCGCGTCATGATTTGAGCCCATCAGCTAAGGCTTTACTTGATGCTGTGGAAGAACGATTTGGTGAACGTAATCTAATTGATATTCTGCGGAATGTTGATTATTGGACTAATTTTACACGCCACTTTGGGCCGATGAGCGGCAGCGATCCGAAGTTAGAACGGGCGACGGAACGTTATTTGTTGACTAGTTTCACTTATGGTTGTAATTTGGGGCCGACTCAAGCTGCAAGACATATGCGGGGTATTGTCACAAGCAAGGAAATATCGTTTGTTAATCGCCGTCATGTGAGTGTGGATAAATTGAATGCAGCCCTTGTGGATATTATTAATCGCTACAATGTTTTAAAGCTTCCGAGCATTTGGGGTGATGGGACAACTGCGGCGGCTGATGGGACTAAGTACGAACTCTACGAAGAAAATTTACTCTCTGAGTATCATATCCGCTATGGTGGCTACGGAGGCATTGCTTACCACCATGTTTCTGATACCTATGTGGCGCTATTTAGTCATTTTATTTCCTGCGGAACCTGGGAGGCTGTTTATATTATTGAGGGTTTGTTAAAAAATCTTTCTGATATTCAGCCTCATACGATTCACGCAGATACTCAAGGGCAATCAACGCCTGTGTTTGCATTATCACATATGTTGGGGATTAAGTTAATGCCCCGGATTCGGAATTGGAAAGATTTAAATTTCTTCCGCCCAGATAATGATACGGTTTACAAGCATATTGATTCTTTGTTCAAGGATGCGATTGATTGGGAGAAAATTCAAACCCATTGGCAAGACATTTTACAGGTTGTACTTTCGATTCAAACTGGCAAGATTTCCAGTGCGGTATTGTTACGAAAGCTGGGAAATTATAGTCGTAAAAACAGATTATACCAAGCTTTTCAGGAGTTAGGACGGGTAATCAGGACGGTATTTCTGTTGCAATATATTTCGGATATGAAGTTACGACAACAGATTACTGCGGCAACGAATATTGTTGAGTCTTATAACGGTTTCTCGAAGTGGTTTTTCTTCGGTGGTTTTGGGGTTATTGCTAATAATGACCCAATTGAGCAGGAGAAGATTGTTAAATATAATGATTTGGTTGCTAATGCTGTGATCTTTCACAATGTTGTGGATTTGACTGAGGTTTTGCGGGATTTGCTGAAGTCTGGTTATTTGATTACTCGTGAAGATGTGGCGGCGTTGAGTCCTTATATGACGAGTCATATCAAGCGTTTCGGCGATTACTTGATTGATATGGAGACTGTGCCGAATTTGTTGGATGATGACAAGCTCTTAGTTTTGGCTTGAGAAATTGTGAAGGTAGGTCTGGTAGGGGTTGTAGAGTTTTTGTTTACATAACTTTACAACGTGTCCCATTTTGCACGTATCCCGGCTGTACCCCAAATAGAGGCACTACTGACTTTGGGCGCAACCCGTTGGGAAGCTGCACATCAAACTATTAAAGAAGCCCTCAGAACAGGAATGATTCCTACTATTAACTCAATGATGGTGATGGGATTAGTTAGCCTACCAGGAATGATGACTGGTCAAATTCTGGCTGGGGCTAGTCCTAATGATGCCATACGTTACCAGATTGTGATTATTTTTGCACAGGCATCAGGAACAGCGATCGCGACAATCGGCGTTGTTATCCTAGCTTTTCTGGCTCTGTTTAATCGAAATCATCAGTTTACACATTTGTTAAGTAAGCTTGGTTAGCTGGATTTTTATTTCCTCTACAAAAGACAAAATATATCAGGCTTAACTTGCAGTTTTTTTAAAGGAGCGATCGCTCGCAAATCCTGCCCATTGGTAATGGTGTCCAAAAATTTGGGTCGCTCCGAAATAGAGTGAGTTCCAGACTGGATAATAATTTTGGGGATTTTTGCGCTCTCGCAGAGCAAGCATTCAACCATAAAACTAGTCAGATTCTGGGTTCGGTAACTCCCTCACGAATTACGTCAGTCCTCCTAATCGGCGTTGACGTGATTTCAAAAAGCCTGACGTTCTTCTAAATGGGCTAAAATATCAGAGCGCTTATGCCAAGCTGGACGCAACTTTTGATTAGCGAACATCTGTAACTGATCGCCAATATGGGGCGAACCGGGTTGACTAGCATTGCCATAACTGTTAAGTACCATTGCCCGCACTGGCTGAGAAAATTCCACCGCCGCCACAAAAGAATCTCCACCAACAGACTTAAAACTTCCATTTGACTGTGGTGAAAACCAGACGCTGCGGAAGATACCGAGAGGATCTGGGGCACCATTGGCAGGTAAATTTATACCATTATAATCTAGCTTAAAAACCTCTCCCCATGCTACATCTAGCTTTCCATAGGTCTTTTGTACTTGAGCCGCTGCTGCTTTTAGTTTGGCCACTGCTTCTTGAGGATTAGCTAAACCATCAGGTGTAGTGCGCGGTTTGTTTTCACTCCAAGGTATACTAAATACCTTGTGTAAATCTATTTGTTGTACCCAAGTTGCAAATAGTACCGCACCCTTGCTATTGGCATTTGCTTTTTTGTCCCAATTTGCTAACACATTAGCTGCATCTTTCGCTAATTCACTTCCATTTTCTCGGGCTGCGGGGATTAAATCATCCAAGATGCGATCTGCTAGTTCCATACGAGTTGAGTGTTTATATCCCACCATCTCATCAAAAGTGATTTTTTCATCCTCAAAGAGCATTCTGGCAGAACGCTGCGCCCGGAAATCCATAAAACGTGGTGCCATGTAACGGGGGTATTTATCTGCCTTGATAGCAGTAGGAAATGTGGTTGTCCAGGGTGGGTCGTTAGCATTTTGCAACCAGCCACTTTTGGGGTCAACTATGCGCGGTAAATCTTGATAAGGGTGAATTTTTGTCCATAAGGTTTCAGAAGTGTTACCTGGGATAATACTTTGCCAGTATTGAAAGTCACCTTTTTTTCTAATGGGAACTTGACCGTTGAACAGGTGCATAATATGACCGTATTTATCTGCATATATGACCGTAAACATCGGCAGTTGCAAGCGTTTGAGTGCAGCTTCAAACTGGGAAAGGTTTTTTGCCCGTGCCATATCCCACCATTCTTCGAGTACATAAGGCCTATCAAGACCAACCACCCGCAACGCCACAGCTTGATTACCTGTTTGTGATATGACAGTCCCGTGAACAGAATGTTTTACGATTAAGGGTTCTGTTTTCAGAGTGCCGTCTTTTTGTTTGACTTTTAATGAAAGGGTTGTTGTCTCAAACGGTAAGACTTTGCCATCGAAGCGATAACCATTATCAGCTAAGTTGAGTTTGTAAGCATCCCAGCCGTCGTGAGTGTTAACAGTATGAGTCCAGCCTAAATTATTATTGAAGGCGATCGCTAACACGGGAATGCCCACAAGTGCAGCTCCATAGGCATCAAACCCTGGAGCAGTGATTTGCGCTTCATACCATAAAAATAAGTCTGACCAAGGCAAATGGGGATTTGCTAACAACATTGCCTTACCACTGGCAGAACGTTTAGGTGCGATCGCCCAACCATTAGATCCTGCTTTTGATTCCTGCTGTTTAATACCTCCAATCGTTTCTGGGTCAACAACAAAAGTAAAATGCAGAACTCGATGTAGATGAGCCAGCACATCTTCTGCTTTGACTGGCAATACCACTTTTACTTCATCATCAATTAATTTGCCATGCTCCTGAGCATAAGCATTGATTCCAGCAGCAAAAGCATCCAGATAATTGCGAAAAGCTGGACTTTGTAATTTGTACCAAGAACGAGCGCGATCGGGGACTCCCATAGTCAGTACCCAACGATCTGACTCTAAATATTTTTCTCCCCAGTATTGGGCAGCCCGTCCTCGTGCTTGACCATAAAGACGTAAAACCAGATTACCGTGACTTTGCATTTGCGCCCAACCAAATGCTTGGAATGCACTTTGGGTATCCTTACCAAAAATATGGGGTACGCCATAAGTATCCCAAAGTATTTCAGTGGATGTCGCTAGTATCGCTCCATTCTGGAGTACCACAACTAAGGCAAAGATCAAACCGAGTATAAACGGTAAAACACGGAATACTTTTCTTGTAAAAACTCTCACTAAATAGCGCATATTTTAGTTTTTTAATTAATAAAGAGAATGTAAATAGCCTCTAATAATGATTTAGGCTTGCTATATTAATATCATAGTTATAAGAAACAAGTTTAAAATTTAAATATCATGTTTTAGGTAATAAAATTTTAGTCAATTATGTTGATATTTAGTATTTTCATTATTGTCTCTTAACTATAATTCGCTCAACAATATCTTCCGGCAGTTTATAAAAACTAGCAATCTCACTAATAGTAGCAACTTCTAGCTCAAACATATTCCTAATCTCCAAAATTTGCTTATTATTAAGGATTTTTCCATCCAAATTATCTAGATTTGTACCAGATGTCTCTGGCTGACCAAACTCATAAATTCGTAACCCTTCTTTATATGGGAGTGTGCCTTGTATATATGCACACTCAACCCAAATCAATGCTTCTTCACTACGATTCTTGCCTACAGGACAAAGACGGTAATGCCTTCTTCTGTGGTAACTACTAAACTGCCTTTTAGGTTCAGTACTACTGACCACTTCTGATAGTTGAAAGTTATCAACTTTACCTATTTCATCACTCGAAAAAACTCCTGTTTTACAACTACGCTTACCGCATATTTTAACTAGTGAATATCCCTGCTTATCTATTTTTAAAAGTGCTTTACTCCTTGTATTTGCATCATCTGATTCTAATTCTTTACGTAAATTATTGGGAACAAATCCAGGTATTTGTTCTGAAATATCTTCAGTTAACCGATAATTAGTTGTGTAAAATATAGCATTTATAACTAGTTTGAGAATCTGTAATATAAATTTATGACACTTAATATCATGAAATTCTTCAAATTCATAGAATAAAAGATCGTTCAAGAATTCTATATTAAAATTAACATCAATTTTATCAAGTAAATTATTCTCCTCTAGATAATGAAATATGGCTTTTTTATGAGAGGCAGAAGTATCTATTATCTCCCAGTCTAAAGCTTCACCAATAGTTGTATCTGGATTAATTAAAGGAATTTTTACAGAAAGTGCTTCAGTCGGATACTCCAGCCAATTATCACTCAAAACTGGAAATTCTGGAGAACCAATTAATGCTAATTCAAAACCACCACTAGCTATTTCTTTTACATATACCCCCTCCAAGTAATATTTATTTATTTGCTTAGTTTTTGTTGACAACGAACATAAAAATTCACTGTTGACCACATGTCCAAGTTCTAACTCTAAATCTTTTTGCAAACCAAAATGTAAATAAAAAGCTGGATATGGCAGTTTGACATCGCGTAAAGGAATGTTTTCTATATTTGTATTCTTAAAAGACTCTAATAAACATTGAGGAAAATCAAAAATATTTTTGCCTAAGTTATAAAAGTTTATAAAATCTAATGCCAACTTTAATTCATGGAGAATGTTGGCTCTCCAAGTGTAGACAACAGGTGAATATTCATCATCAATTATCTCTGTACCTAAAGATTCTGGATTGAGAACTTGATTTGTCACTTCTGTGAAAGTCTTTTTCAGATATTTTGCATAAGTTGTATTACCAGGAGTGTCGCATACTATCTCAGTAAAAAATTCATAAAAATCAGTTTGCAATGTACTAGTATTAAATATCTCGGTTGAAGGTAAAACAGCAAAATCTACTAGTTGATCGGCATATATTTTTTGATATTTATTGACAAATTTAGGTAAATACCTGCGAACTAGAGCATACCGATAAGGAAAATACTTTTGTTGTCTTTGAAATCCCTTAAGAGTCTTAGAATCGATTCCCAATAATGAAGAGGTACTCATATGCAATCCTAATTAACAAATTTCTTGTACCAACAATATTCAATATCGCTTATGGGGTAAGCGGAAGTGAAAAATTTGTAAAAATATGCCTTTAAAGTATTGTATTTGGTTGATTAAAACAGAATTTAGTAATCATTATTCAGTATGAATTTGAATCCTAATGTCGAACCCGAAGAGCGGATGAATAAGTGTGAAATACTGCGCTAAATCGTTCAAGTAAACTCTCTGGCAGGAGAAATTTAGCAGTCTATAATTAGCTGCGATTCTGTAGCAAGAACCCGTAGGATATCTGCCACTTTCTTGTTCTGAATTCTTGCTCAAACAGGTGAAATCTTTATTTGCCATCTGCTCAAGGATTGTGTAAATACTGATTGAAAAAATCTTAGTGGATAATAGATTCTACTAATTAGAAATGCAAGGCAAAATCAAGAACAATACAAAGTCAATCAGAATTCAACTGTAAACGGTTTATTTTACTGGTAATTTGCTGTAGTTCTTGAGAAAGTGACTGTAGCAGGAGTGATTGGGCTGAGTGTAAAAAGAAATGATCGCCCTTGAACATTTGTAGTGAGAATGCAGCATTTGTCTGCTCGCGCCAAGCTTGAAGTTCATCACAATTGACCTCTTGATCCTGTAAGCCACCAAAAGCAGTAATAGGACAATCAAGTGGTGGCTCAGTAGTATATACATAAGTTTCTAGAACTTCAAAGTCTGCTCGTAGAATTGGGACAAGAAGTTGCATTAATTCGGCATTTTCCAGCAGTGCTTCGGGAGTACCATTGAGACGGCGTAGTTCTTCTATGAACTCAGGCTCACTGAGAGCATGGATAGGTGGATCTGGATCGGGAATTTGTGGAGCGTGGCGGCCGGAAACAAACATATGTACTGGTTCAAGACCGTACTGTTTGCGGAGTAAACGGGCTAGCTCAAAACTAACAACTGCTCCCATACTGTGACCAAAGAAGGCGAATGGCTTGTTTAAATGTGGAAGTAAGGCGGGAGCAAATTGATTCCTTGTCAGCGCTTGGGCGATCGCACCGACAAGAGGTTTTAGCCGCGAGAATGGGGCTGACTTCATCTGGGTTCCTCGTCCAGGAAGTTCAATAGAGCAAACTTCCACAGTTTTAGGTAGACTCTCGGCCCACGTGCGAAAAATGATAGAACTACCACCTGCATAGGGAAAGCAGAATAAACGCACTGAAGCATGAGGATTAGGTTTGGTATATGTTAGCCAGGAGTTAAATGTTTGTGCAGTTGTCATACTTTCATGTCGAATTTCTGTTGCTTCGGTCAAGAGTCCAGAGTTTTTTGACCCTTCACTCTTGACCTTGGACAACCTTTACGAAAAATCAAATGTGTTATGATTTACTTCCAGCAGCTTCTTCCATTTTCTTGCGAAGGCTAAGTGGTCTCATATCAGTCCAAACTTCTTTGATGTAATCTAGACATTTTTGTTTCAAACCACTTTTGCCAGCATCCTTCCAGCCGAGTGCGTTTTCTCTGTCAGCAGGCCAAATGGAATACTGTTCTTCATGATTGACTACAACTTTATAAATTGTTGTGTCTTCTTTGTCGTCTTGGTACATAATTGCTGTCCGTGGTATTTAATTGGCTATGTTTTCTAAGATTTGATAATCCAGTACTTTACTATAAGAAGTTAGTAGTCGGTGGCTCTAGTCGTCATTTAAGCCAATAAAGTGCTTACTACTAACTCGTTTAACCTGTCATAATCACACTTGGGAGATTACGAGTACTAACTGCCTGTAATTCCTAATACTCGCTTGAAGGCGAGAAGGAAACTACGTAATTAAGTTTGGGCAAAAGTTTCAGGCATTTAAAATGGGTGGCTTATTTACCTCAATGTCTACTAATCCATCTACCTTAATAATTTACACGGGGAAATCTCACGATTCCACTGATTCAAGGTGTCCCTTACCTTCTAAACTTGCCAGTTCAATATCTGCAATACATCGAATTTTCACGTAATTCAATGTCAAGTTCCCAACCAGATGAACCCTCCCTGTTTGATGCTCAAAGTCAGCTTCTTGCAAATTAGATGCTTCTGGGTCGAGTCTGACACCTAAATCAGTACCTCCGCTAGTATTTGTGAATTTGATATGTACGTACCCTCGGTCAATACTTTCTTTCAGTGCTATAGCTGTTTTTTCCGGTCGTAAGCTTGCTTCAACAGGATGTTCCCCGGATGACAAACGTTGCACTAATTCATTCATACAGATGTCTCCCTCTTAAGAATCACTTTTGTTTTGATTTGTTGATGCTTGTACTTTTACTGGCTCGTAGACTGGAATCTCAAATGCTAAGGTTTTGTGGCAAAACTCTTTCCATTCGGGAGTTATATTGTCAAAAATGATATTCTCATCCTTGAAGATCCCATCAGTCACTAGGTAATTTTCTTGTAGGTAAAGAAAGTCATCATCAGTTAACTCTCTATTACTTTCGACTTCCTTACCCTCAACTGATTTGTTTTCTCTTTTTGCATTTTCAGCATACTCAGTCCACTGACTGAACTCACGTAATTTTTTCAAAGAGTAAGCTTTGCAATATTTTCCCATTGTTGCCATAGTAATACCTCAGTTCACATTCTTTTCGCCAGTGATGTTATCAGGCTATGTTTTAACAAAACAGAATTCAGGAGTCAGAATGGGCTAAACCTTAGCTATCCGCTAACAGAATTGAATTCTGAATGATAAAGCGAATAAATAAAGGGGTTTAAGTCCTCCACTAAATCTGCATGTTTAGTGGTCAACTGTCGTAGTGGCGGGTCTGAATCCCCCACTTTCTTGTTCTGAATTCTGCATTCTTCTTCAATATTTCAACAAAATTGGCAGAATTGGTCGTGCATCGAGATTTTTTTCTCTGATACCCTCGTCAAAGGTCAACTCTAGTAGTGGAGATTCTCCTCGTTCAATAGCGACAGCACTATGTGTACTAAGCAGAGACATAGCATCAGTCAAATGTTTGTCGCTATTAATTGTGATTTTTACGCTCGTTAGTTTTTTGACACCCAAAGGATGAGAAATTAACTTCTGATGCGCTGTTAATGATGGATCAAGCCAAGCTGTCAGAGCAATACTATCAGGAATCATAAAGCAAAAAGGTTCTTCCTGATTCACAAGATTTTCTGCTGCAAAACTAATAGACATCTGCGTAGGCGTAGCCCGCCGTAGGCATCGCATCCACTCAGACCAGTATAAAGTTGAATGGGATCGCAAGTTGCCATGATTAAACTTCCTACGTAGAGCGATACCAAAGGGTGATGCTCTTGTATGCTGCCCATGAAGACGACTTAGGGTATAAACGCCTGTGTGTACAGACTGTTGTTCTACTAAATGTTTATCTTCTATCCAAATTAACTCAAGATAGGTATTCTCAAAAAAAATTATTTTTGAGGCTGTTCCTTGTTTGAAATGTTGCACCGTCTGATTAGAGCAGTGAAGACCAAGTTCTTCAAGAACTGAGATACTTTCAGTGTCTTTGGTCGTACAGACAAAAATGTGGTCTACCTCTAGAAAAAAATCATCCACGCTTAACTGGGGTGATGGTGTTTGCATAGCAACTAATTCTCAGCTTTAATTTTTCTTGCTGGACTCAAATCTAGACTCTAGCTAGATAAAGAGATTTGCCTTGCTCAGGAACCCATGTGTGGAAAGTTAACTCTTAGTATCTAAAAGTTATGCCTTAGAAACTATTTTGGGTAAACTCTATTTACTCGTACTAAAACAAGTGGAGTTGTTGGAAGTGTAATAGATTACTTATCCCACAGGTGTTGTGCCACTAGTTAGGAATATTACTTAAGTTGAACTATGCATAATTTGGTATTAGAAGCTAGTTTTTACTTTTTGTCATTGTCAATAAAGTCAGTTCACTAGATCCAAAAGTTTTGCAAACTAAAAAAAGAATCAGGGTTTATGCCCATGTTTGGAAAACTGGCAATGATCAGTGGTTGCGATGGCGCAAAGCACCCGCAATATGCGACCTCAGTCAATCCATAACAAGGTTAGCCAACAGATAGATTCTAAGGTGATTTTAGAGGATTGTATTCCCCATCCCAAATCAAGGGCTGGTAAGACCTTTGGAAAACTTTTTGATCTGCTGAATTTATTTAATAACAAAGATTATCATTAAGTTGAGAAAATATCAAGCAACTTACTTTACGTCTTCCCTCATTCTTCTCCTTCTTGAGCGTGATTATTATTCTTGTTATGAAAAACTATGCCCACAAGGGGAATGGGGAGCAGAGGTAGAGGGCAGAGAGGAAAGACTTACTGCCTTATACCTCTGTATCTTATGCCTATGGCACTTTCAATAAATTTATTTCTATATTTAGACGTATTGACAAAAAACATTTAAATTTAACTTTTCACGGATGATAATTAATTCAAAATTAACTATGATAAATTTTGTGTAGAAAATAATTTAGATAATATTGTGAGCAAGTTAAAAAAACAGAGCGAAGTAGTCACTGGCTTCGACTATGAAATTTTGGATTCTGAACAGCGAATTGTTGTTCAGCAACGAACAGGAGAAATTAAGGAGCGCTTACGACGTTCCGCACAGGATATTTGGGAAATTGGTCAGAAGTTGACTGACGTGCGTTCTCGGCTCAAACACGGACAGTTTGAGACTTGGCTGAAAGCTGAGTTTGGTTGGAGCCGACGGACAGCTTACAATTTTATTAACGTTTATGAAACATTGGCTGAACGTGCAAATTTTGCACAAATAGATATTGCCACGTCTGCACTCTATCTTTTGGCAGCACCATCAACTCCACAAAACGTGCGCGAGGAATTTCTACAACGTGCTCAGGAAGGCGAAACCATAACTCATAAGAGTATTCGTCAAGTAATTGAGGACGAGAAATCACAGTCTATCTCTACTCCTGCTTTGCCTGAGCCATCACAACCACTCACTTCTAAGAAGCCGGAAATCCTGGCTATCATTCCCAAGGAGCCGATTAAAGTTGAAACACCAGCATTAGAGGTGACTATAGCAACGTCATCCTCAGTCTCGCCTGTTGTTGTGAATCTTAATGAAATTCAGTCAAGTTGGTTTTTACTAGAAAAGCAACATTTTGTCTTCTGTGGTGATACAGCTTCACCACAATTCATCGAGCGCATACCCTTTGCGGCTCTTGCCATTGCCATTACCTCCGATGACTGGGATCATGATTGGTTAATTGAACGGGCGAAAACTGTGATTATCTTTCCGGAATCAGATTTAAAGGAGCAGCTGATTGAACAGCTAATCAAGATGTTTTCGGCATCTGGGGATATAGTGATTTTTCCCTGGCTACCAAGTAGGGATATGATAGAAATGGCTCATCAGCTAAATAGGCGAGTATTTGCGGGAGATCCCAGCATTGAGCGTTGTCGTCAGGCGATCGCACAGTCCCAATTAAAATCTCAGCCATTGGACTATCCTTAGACTACGGAATTTCATCTTCAGCTAAAATCAGGTCGTTGAAAGCCGCAGACTGTTTCCAGCCGTTGGCATCTATCAAAAGTTATAGAATATTTTGGTAATAGTCTAAAATGACACATCTTTTAAATATTGATAATTATTCCCTATTAATTACAGGATTGCCAAATACCACAATCCCTAGTAATGTAAGAAAGTCTAAATGAAAATAACTAGCAATATAGAAGCTTACACGGCTGACTTACTAATTTTGCCCTGTCTTCCATAGAGCAATTGAGGTTTGTTCAAGAGTTTTCCCAATTGAATTAAATAATTCTGTAAAAACGCCATTTTGAGTAAGAAAGAGGTCTGTCTGTTTAAGGTTTGCTGTATTTAAGTGGATTTTTAAACTAAGATACCCACAATAACTGACTCCAACCCTTGTTCAGCCAGGATTGAGTGTGAGATTAATTTTGCCACTATTGTTTGCCTATATCTGATTAACTAAGGCATCATAATGACCCAAATTATCAATAAATTTCAACAAATTCCCCCTCAGTATGCGACTATCATTGATATTCTGCGCGATCGCAGTTTCAAGATGCCGCACAAACAAGCCTTTACTTTCCTTGAAGATGGAGAGACTCAGGAATTAACACTGACTTACCATGAATTGGATCGCCGCAGTCGGGCTGTAGCAGCTCAACTCCAAGCTCTTGGTTTGAGTGGGGAACGTGCCATATTACTGTATCCTTCTGGACTGGATTACCTAATAGCATTTTTTGGTTGTCTATATGCTGGAGTAGTGGCGGTTCCAGCCTATCCGCCTCGCAATCAACGTAAAACGCCAAGAATACAAGCTATTAGCATAGATGCACAGGCAAGTGTTGCTCTCACCACAACAGCAATGCTCCCCACATTACAATCAATACTCACACCACAAACAAAACAGGGAAATTTTCACTGGCTGACAACTGACAACATCGCACAGGGTATAGAAGATTCTTGGCAACAACCTGTAATTAATGGGGATACCCTAGCCTTTCTGCAATACACATCGGGTTCTACAGGCACACCAAAGGGAGTCATGCTCAGTCATGGCAACCTGCTGCACAATGCCGCTGTAACTTATCAACTCATGGAACATTCACCCAGCAGCAAGTTTGTATCCTGGCTGCCTGTTTACCATGATATGGGGTTGATTGGTGGGATTATGCAACCTTTATATGGTGCTTTTCCTTGTATCTTAATGTCGCCAGCATCTTTCCTACAACGACCTTACCGCTGGTTGCAAGCAATTTCCCGCTATAAAGGCACAACGAGTGGTGGCCCCAACTTTGCCTATGAACAATGTGTTCAAAGGATTACTCAAGAACAAAAAGAAACTCTTGACTTGAGTAGTTGGAGTGTCGCGTTTAACGGCGCTGAACCAGTCCGACAAAATACTATTGAGCAATTTGTAACCACCTTTGCTGAGTGTGGTTTTCGCCAGGAAACATTTTACCCCTGTTACGGTATGGCGGAAGCAACTTTAATAGTTTCTGGTGGGATCAAAACAGCCTTAGCTCAGATAAAAACTGTAGAAAAATCTGCACTTTCACAGAACCAGATAGTTGAAGCAACCGCCCAGAGTCAAGATATCCAAAGCTTTGTCAGTTGCGGTCAAACTATTCCTCAACAACAGATTGTTATTGTTAATCCTGAAACATTAACACGCTGTTCATCAGATGAAGTTGGCGAAATCTGGGTATCTGGACTGAGTGTAGGTCAGGGTTATTGGAATCGAACAGAAGAAACAGAACAAACATTCCACGCTTATTTGAAAGATACAGGAGAGGGTCCGTTTTTACGGACTGGTGACTTAGGCTTTTTGGAGAATGGTGAGCTTTTCATTACAGGTAGAGCAAAAGATTTAATTATTATTCGCGGTCGCAATCTTTACCCGCAGGATATCGAATTAACCGCCCAAGGCTGCCATTCATCCTTACGTTCCGGTGCTAATGGAGCATTTACAGTAGAGGTTAACAACGAAGAAAGGCTCGTAGTTGTACAAGAATTAGAGTTTCGCGCCAAGCCAAATTTAGCAGAAGTAGTTAATGCAATTCGGCAAGCGATCGCCCAAGAACATGAAGTACAAGTTTATGCTGTGGTTTTAATTAAACCAGGTAGTATACCCAAAACTTCCAGCGGTAAAATTCAACGTCGTGCAACTCGCACTCAGTTTGAGAATGGTGAACTGAATGTAGTTGGAAGTGACATTCTCAAGATTAGTGATATTGCCAGAAACGAAACTCAATTACAGCGTTCTGAACTGTTGGCACTTTCCCCAAGCGAGTGTCAACCAGTTTTAGAATCATATCTGATTGAACTCTTGGGGCGAGTACTTTCAATTGCAACAGATGATATTAATCCCGAAGAACCATTAAGCACGCTGGGACTTGATTCTTTAAAAGTATTTGAGTTGAAAAATCTAATTGAGGTTGATTTAGAGGTAGAAGTATCCGTAACAGACTTTTTTGAAGGGATGAGTACGCTCACGCTAGCTACAAAGATCCTTGCTCAACTGACAACAGACGCAATACCCTCAATATCCCTTACTCAACAAGATAAAAACACATCTATTTATCCTCTATCCTTTGCCCAGCAGGGATTATGGTTTATCAATCAGCTAACTCCCGATATTCCTACATATAATATTCCTATAGTTATTAACTTCAAAGGTTGTATTAACTTAACAGCTTTACAAGATAGTCTCAACGAAATTATTAGACGACACGAAGTATTACGCACAAGCTTTACAGTAGAGAGTGGACAACCCGTCCAAGTTGTAAATCAAGCTGTACCCGTAACTTTGGCGGTTGAAGATTTGCGTTCTTTATCAGAAAATGAGCGTACCCAAGAAGCCCAACGTTTGGCTATAGAATTTGCACAGCAGCCATTTGACTTATCTGCTCAATCGCTTGTGCGTACTAAAATTTTACATTTAAATGATAAAAGTTATCAATTATTAGTGACTCTGCATCATATAATTGCAGATGGTTGGTCTATCGGTATTCTGATTAAAGAACTAGCTGCACTATATGAAGCATTCTCAACAGGCAAACTCTCTCTACGTTCGCGCAGCGTGTCGCAGACAGACGCTACGCGTAGCTTGCTTCCCCAAAGGGGTACACCATTTGCTGAATTACCAATTCAATATGGAGATTTTGTCAATTGGCAACGAAAATGGGTTGAATGTGATCGTATTCAACCAAAACTTACCTATTGGAAACAAAAGTTAAGCGGTGAGCTACCTGTACTGAATTTACCAACAGACCGGGCGCGATCGCCAGTTCAAACATTCAAAGGTGCTAAAGCAAAATTAGTTCTTTCTCAAACTCTAACAAAAGAGTTAAAGAATTTGAGCCGTCATTCGGGAGTAACTCTGTTTATGACCTTGCTGACAGCCTTTAAAACCTTGCTGTATCGTTACACCGGTCAAACTGATATTTTAGTAGGTTCACCAATCGCCAATCGGAACAGAGCAGAAATTAATTCATTAATCGGATTTTTTGTCAATGTTTTGGTGTTGCGTACAGACGTTTCTGGCGACTTAAGTTTTCAGGAGTTGTTAGAGCGAGTCAAGTCAACAGCTTTAGAGGCTTATGTTCATCAAGACCTACCTTTTGAGAAGTTAGTAGAAGAACTCCAGCCAAATCGAGACTTGAGTTACAATTCACTATTTCAGGTGATGTTCGTTCTCCAGAATGTTCCAGAACCGAACTTAAGTCTATCGGATGTATCAGTTAGTTATGAAGAAGGTTACAACGGGACATCTAAGTTTGATTTGACATTGTTCATGGAGGATTTTGAGCAAGGGTTGGTTGCAACTTGTGAGTACAACACGGATTTATTTAATGCAGATACTATTACCCGGATGCTGGGACACTTCCAAACTTTACTCTCAAGCATCGTTAGCGATCCCGAACAATGTATTTCAGACTTGCAATTACTAACCCCATCTGAAGTACAGCAGTTATTAGTTGAGTGGAATGATACTAAAACAGATTATCCTCAAGATAAGTGCATTCATCAATTGTTTGAGGCACAGGTAGAAAAAACACCAAATGCTGTTGCAGTCGTCTTTGAAAATCAACAAATAACCTACCGGGAGTTAAACAACCGAGCGAATCAACTAGCGCACTATTTGCAACAGCTAGGAGTAAAGCCAGAGGTACTGGTGGGAATCTGTACAGAGCGCTCTCTAGAGATGGTCATTGGACTTTTGGCTATTCTGAAAGTGGGTGGTGCATACGTACCACTAGATCCAATGTACCCACCGGAACGCTTAAATTTCATGCTAGAGAATGCCGACATATTCGTCTTGTTGACTCAAAAACGGCTAGCAGAGAGTTTATCGGAGTACAAAGGGGATATCATTTGTTTGGACGCGGATTCGCAAGCCATTGCCGAACAAAGCCAAGAAAATCAAGTCAGCGGTGTCACACCAGACAATTTAATCTATGTGATCTACACTTCTGGCTCAACAGGTAAACCCAAGGGTGCAGGAGTCTATCAGCGAAGCTTTACCAACCTTCTGAATTGGTTTGTGACGGAATTTGATTTTTCCTGCAACGACCGTGTTTTACTGATATCTTCTTTGAGTTTTGATTTGACGCAAAAGAATATTTATGCCCCTCTGCTCGTCGGAGGTGAGTTACACCTTTTGTCATCTGGATGCTATGACGCTGCACAAATCGTTGAGTACGTCTGTAACAAACAAGTGACATGGCTAAACTGCACTCCGAGTGCCTTTTATCCATTAATAGATCGGGGTGATAAAAGCTTGTGCATGAAGAAGACGTTGAAGTATGTATTTTTGGGTGGTGAACCTATTTCAATATCTAGGCTAAAGGTATGGCTCGACTCTGTTAAGAGCAAAACACAAATTGTAAACACCTACGGCCCTACCGAGTGTACAGACATCTGTGCGGCTTATCGGGTAGCTCAACCAGAACAATGGCTAGAAAAAGTAGTACCGATTGGGAAGCCGATCCATAATGCCAAAGTATACGTGTTAGATGAAAACCTCCAGCCTTTGCCGGTGGGTATGGTAGGTGAACTATATGTTGGTGGTGAAGGAGTCGGACGAGGCTATATCAATAATCTCGATCTGACTTTAGCTAAGTTTGTTTGTGATCCTTTCAGTGCCAAGGAAAACACATGGCTATATAAAAGCGGGGATCTAGCTCGTTATTTAAGCGATGGGAACATCGAGTTTCTCGGTCGTATTGATAATCAGGTGAAGATTCGCGGCTTCCGCATCGAACTCGAAGAAATTGAAGCACTCATTAACCAACACCCAGCAGTACAGACAAGTGTGGTTGTAGTTCGTGAGGATGAGCCAGGTTGTAAGCGTTTGGTAGCCTATGAAGTCCTTCACCCAGAGCAAGCACTCACAGTTACTGAGTTGCGCCGCTTTCTAGAGTTTAAGTTGCCGAACTACATGATACCAAATGCCTTTGCGATCCTAGAGGCACTGCCATTAACGCCCAACGGCAAAGTTGATAGGCGCGCGCTACCTGCACCAGAAACTCTTGACTCAGAGTTAGAAGTTGCTTATGTGATGCCACAAACTGAGATGGAGCAAACCATCGCTACTGTTTGGCAACAGGTGTTACACCTAGAAAAGGTAAGCGTAAATGACAATTTCTTTGACATCGGTGGTCATTCGTTATTAATGGTTCAAGTCAATAGCAAATTACAAGAAGTTTTACAACGGGATTTATCAATTGTAGAAATGTTTCAGAATCCAACTATCAATTCCTTGGCGCAGTATTTAAGTCAAAAGCAACAACTTTCTTTTGTAGGAACACGCGATCGCGCGAATAAGCAAATAGAAGCGCGTCATCAACAAAAACAATTATTGATGAGGAAATCAAGAAATAATTCTCACTAAAATTGAGTGAAAGTTTTGGAGTTTTTCAAAAATGCTTACTAGTCCTTCTCGTCCTTGGCAGTTATTAGTACTTTCTGCTCAGACTGACTCAGAACTAAAAACTGCGACTGTAAACCTTGCAGATTACTTGAGACAGCATCGTGACTTTAACCTAGCAGATGTTGCTCAAACATTGCAACGCGAACAACAGGCTTTTAGGCATCGGCGGACAGTTGTTTGTCGGGATATAGAAGATGCTCTAGTTGCACTTGCAGATCCCAAGCGGGTACTTACCAACATCCAAGAAACACAAGAACGTTCTGTAGCTTTTATGTTTCCTGGACTTGGTACTCACTACGTTAACATGGCTCTTGAACTTTACCAGGTTGAACCTGTGTTTGGCGCCTGTGTTGACTACTGTTGTGAATTTCTTAAACCCCTTCTCGGTCAAGATTTGCGAGATGTAATCTATCCAAACAGAGCTTATACACAAGACCAGCAGTCGCCACAAGAAAATTCTCAGGGTTTGGATTTGCGAAAAATGTTAGGTCGCAGCCAAACACAAACGGATACAAAGATGGTAACTGCAACATCTTTACTCAATCAAACTCACCTCGCTCAACCAGCCATTTTTGTTATTGAATATGCCTTAGCACAGCTATTGATATCCTGGGGAATTCGTCCGGCGGCAATGATTGGCTACAGCATTGGTGAATATGTAGCAGCGACTATAGCAGAAGTTTTATCTTTGGACGAAGGTTTAAAACTAATTGCTGCTAGAGCACAAATGATTCAAAAGTTGCCAAATGGAGCAATGCTTGCAGTTCCACTTTCGCAAACAGAGATATTTCCCCTACTCAATGACAAACTCTCACTTTCTGCGGTCAATGGCCCATCTATGGGTGTAATCGCAGGTGAAACTGATGCTATAGAAGCTTTAGAACAAAAGTTAACTAAAAAAGGTTTAGCTTGTCGTCGTCTAGAAACTTCTCATGCTTTTCACTCTCAGATGATGGAGGGTGCTAGTTATGGTTTACGTGAGTTAGTAACAACATTTAACCTGCAAGCACCAAAAATTCCTTATATATCTAACGTTACAGGAACTTGGATAACAACAGCATCAGCTACAAATCCCGATTATTGGGTTAAGCATATGTGTCAACCTGTGTTATTTGCTTCGGGTCTACAACAGTTGTGGAAACAACAATATCCAATTTTGTTGGAAGTAGGCCCTGGACAGACTCTAGGTAGCTTTGCGCTGCAATGTATAGAAAATAATCCAGCAGTCAGTCAGATTATCTTGCCTTCTGTTAGATATTCCTACGATCGCAAACCAGATTTAGCATTCTTACTGAAAACATTAGGCAGGCTGTGGTTAGCAGGAGTGCAAATAGATTGGGCAGGATTTGTATCGGCTCAATAAGTTGGGGTAGGAGTTATTCTGGCTGCCAAGCCAATATTGAGTAATCCACGATTATATTATGTCAGAAAAACTAATAGTACCGAAACCTACACTTTCTACAATCGATGCAGGAGCTTTGATTGTTGGAATGGTGGTGGGTGTAGGTATTTTTGAAACGCCAAGTTTAGTAGCAGCAAATGCCCAAACTGCTGGGATTACCATATTTGCATGGTTTTTGGGCGGAGTCATGTCTTTGATTGGTGCTTTGTGCTACGCAGAGTTAGCCACAACCTATCCGGATGCTGGTGGTACTTATTATTACCTCATGCGAGCTTTTGGTAAGAATTTAGCCTTTTTGTTTGCTTGGGCACGGATGGCAATAATTCAGACAGGCTCTATTGTGCTGCTAGCATTTGTGTTTGGTGATTACGCTTCCCAGATGTTACCTTTGGGAGAATTTTCCTCAGCCTTATATGCCAGTGGAGCGATCGCACTGTTAACAGTTATAAATCTAGTGGGCTTAAAGCAAGGTAAACGGGTGCAAAACTGGTTAACAGTAGCAAAAGTTTTGGGATTGCTATTGGTGATTGTTGCTGCAATCATTCTCGCAACTCCACAAACTGGGAATGAAGCGATGCTGGAAAGCGGCCACCTTGTAGCGAACGCATCTAGCAATCAAACAGGTAATTTTGGTTTGGCGATGGTATTCGTCTTGCTTACCTATGGCGGTTGGAATGAAGCTGCATATATTTCCGCTGAGGTAAGAGAAGCGAAACGAAATATGGTATTAGTATTATTAGGAAGTATTATTATTATCACAGTCATATATTTATTAATTAACTTTGCTTACTTGCACGGCTTGGGACTAGTAACAATGCAAGCATCCAAAGCACCAGCAGCCGAATTAATGCGTCGTGCTTGGGGAAATAATGGTGCAATCTTTGTGAGCTTATTAATAGCAGTCTCTGCCTTGGGCACAACCAACGCCACTATTTTTACCGGAGCGCGGACTAACTATGCTTTGGGGCGAGACTTTCCAGTGCTGGGATTTTTGGGAAAGTGGGGACATGGCACCTCTTCACCTAGCAACGCCCTGATTTGGCAAAGTGCGATCGCCATCCTTCTAGTAGTCTATGGTGCAATCCAACGTCAAGGCTTTAGCACAATGGTAGATTATACTGCCCCCGTCTTCTGGTTTTTTTTCCTACTCTCAGGAGTCAGTCTTTTAGTTCTACGCTTCCGAGAACCAGAAACACAACGTCCCTTCCGAGTTCCTCTCTACCCTATGATCCCCTTGCTTTTCTGTGGAATTTGCGGATATATGCTGCAATCCAGCCTTGCTTACACGGGTTCCGGCGCACGCCTGGGAATCGTTGTTTTACTTACAGGCATACCTGTATTAATGCTTAACTACCGCATTTCCCGTAGCCAGCAGTATTCAAGTATCACACAAAAGGAAAAAGTTTAAATCTTTCCTTTATCAAATCACATTCATAATGACAAATATCATGTCAGCAAACTCACTTTTAAAAATCTTTTTCGTCACTATGAGTGCAGCTAGCCTCTTTTTTGCGGGCTGTAGCCAACAGAAAACTTCCGAACTTAACACCAACCCTGCAACAACAAACCCCAATACGGTAGAGGTTCAGCAATCTACCACCGAAATTAAACCCATAGAAAAAGACCCAGATGCAGAGTACATACCTACACCCCAAGGAGTAGTAGAACAAGCCATGAGAATAGCGAAAGTAGGCAAAGATGACATCGTTTACGACCTCGGTAGTGGTGACGGTAGGATACCTATCACCGCAGCAAAGAAATTTGGTGCTCGCGGCACTGGTATAGAAATTGACCCGCAACTTGTCAAGAAATCGAATGAGAACGCTAAAAAAGAAGGTGTAACCGATAAAGTTAAGTTTCTTCAGCAGGATATTTTTAAGAGTAACTTCAGCGACGCAACAGTTGTGTTTCTGTACTTGGGAGATGATATTAACATCAAACTAAGACCACAATTATTTAAACAATTGAAACCTGGTACTCGCGTGGTATCTTTACAGCACCATATGGGGGACTGGGTAGACTACGAAAGAGTAGAATACTTTAAATGCAACCCAGAAGATACCTGTAGTCAAGAAGATAGGTGTAGTCAAATTTATATGTGGACGATTCCGGCGAATGTGCCAGCAGATTTGTGACCCGATCCTAACATCGATTCCCTGCGTCTTAAATAGTAAGGTTTTTGTACTACAGGGGTAACGTGGCCCAAGGCAAACTGTTAGCATTTTTAGAGGATGATGAATTGAAGTTATGAACATTCAAACAGTAGGTGTTGTCGGTGCGGGCGTAATGGGGATAGGAGTTGCACAAAACCTCGCTCAAACAGGCCATCAAGTTATCCTAGTAGATATTTCCGAAAATATCCTAGATAAAGCTAAACATGAAATCAGGAATAATATCCGCTTTCAGAGTTTTTTTAACAAAAGCGATCGCCAAGAAACTCCAGATAAGATTCTCGAAAAAATAGAATTTTCAATAAATTATAAAATTTTAGAAAATGCAGATTTTGTAGTTGAAAATGTCACCGAAAAATGGGATCTTAAAAAAGAAGTATATCCCTTACTAGATTCTATTTGTCCACCAGACTGCGTATTTGCCGCCAACACGTCAGCAATTCCAATTACCCGCATTGCTTCAGTCACCAAACGGGCCGATAAAGTTGTTGGTATCCACTTTATGAATCCCGTACCAATGAAGCCGATGGTCGAGATGATTCGTGGATATCATACCTCTGAGTCAACAATTGAGACAGCAAAACAAATGCTGACTCAAATGGGTAAAGAGTGCATCATTGTCAATGATTCTCCGGGTTTTGTTTCCAACCGCGTGTTGATGTTAACTATTAACGAAGCTGTTTTTCTATTGCAAGACCAAGTGGCTACAGCAGAAGATGTGGACAAAATTTTTAAAGGCTGTTTCGGTCACAAAATGGGACCTTTAGAAACAGCAGATTTGATTGGACTAGACACCATTTTATTTTCTATCGAAGTCTTGTACGAAAACTTTAACGATAGCAAGTATAGACCATGCCCTTTACTTAAAAAAATGGTAGATTCTGGGTTGCATGGAAGAAAAAGTGGTAAAGGATTTTACGTATATCAATAATTAATTAGGAAATATCAAACTCATGAACGAAATTAAAGCTAAAATCAAATCTTTTCTTTCAAAATTTTTCGGCAATCACGATCTGCAACCAGATGAAGATATTTTTGCTCTGGGTTTTGTCAATTCTATGTTTGCTATGCAACTTGTTTTATTTGTAGAGCAAGAGTTCCAGATTGCCATTGAAAATGAGGATTTAGAGTTTGAAAATTTTCGGACAATAAATTCTATTACTAATTTAGTTGAGCGTAAGACTGCTGTAATAATGCATAAATGATGAAAAACTAATATTTATTATGGCAATATTTATAAAGCGACGCAAAACTCACAGTTACAGAAGCTAAAACAGTTAAATTTTTATGGAAACTCAATCTAACAAGTCAATTTTAAAAATCAAAAATCCTAGCACAGAAAAATTTTTAGATATCTGGAAGCAATATCAGCCTTTTTTAATTGAAGATGTTGCAGAACATTGGGATGCTTGTCATAAATGGTCTAATGATTATTTGATCGAACATTGTGGTAATAAAGTGGTTTATATATGGTTTTTTCAAAAAAATTTTTTGTACGACTATAAAAAGTTTGCTTACGATAATGATTCTTATTACATAAAAGAGATGCAATATAAAGAGTATGTAAAGGACATAGAAGAAAGAGCTAATGGAAATAATAATGATGATATAGGATGTTATTCAAATGAGATAGATTTTGAAGATCGCTTTCCTGAACTTGTTGGAGATGTTACTTATCCAAAATACTTAGATAGAAAGCCATGGGTTAACTTATGGCATGGTTTCTCAAATAAAAATTTTACTTCAGCTAGTACCCTTCACTTTGACCGAGTACATAATATTTATGCTCAAATTCGAGGGAGAAAAAGATTTCTTTTATTTCCTCCTTCAAATTATCTATCATTCTATCCACCTCTTAATGAGAGTTCTGGCATAGGACATAATAGCAAAGTAAATCCGGATCTGCTCCAATTGGAATTATTTCCAAAATTTCCTTGGCAACAAAGAATAGAAGTTATACTTCAACCGGGAGAAATACTCTATATACCACCTTTTTGGTGGCATCATGTTACAGCAATAGATGAGAATATATCATTATCATTTTGGTACGATCTTAAAATTCAAGATTTTTTCAAACAAAAAAATATGTTACAAGTTGTTTTAAACATTGCACCTCCTTATCTTCGTCATGTAATTTCTGGAGGATCTCTAAAGGATACCATAGACTTATTTAAAGGTCTTATATCATAGATTGTTTTTATATGTTCGGATAAAAATGGGTAGTGATTCATATTCAGGAGGCAGGAGGAAACTCTATTCATGAAACTAGAACTATCTACTCAACAAAAAAACGCTAAAGCTGAATTTCAAGCTTTTGTTAATCAGGAAATATGTCCTCATGCTGGCGAATGGGATAGAAAAGAATTTACTCCGCCAGAACTAATTAAGAAAATAGCTCAACGTGGTTTCCTCGGTGCCATATTACCTCAAGAATATGGCGGTCAAGGAATGGATATGATTACCTATGGCATTCTCAACGAGGAAATTGGACGGGGATGTTCTTCTATTAGGAGTTTGCTGACGGTTCACAACATGGTTGCTCATGCTTTATGTAAATGGGGTAATAAGTCTCAAAAACAGTATTGGCTTCCTAAATTTGCATCTGGAGAAATCATCGCTGCTTTTGCATTAAGCGAACCGAATGTCGGTAGCGATGCCAAAAGTGTAGAAACAACAGCAACACTTACTGGTGATGTTTATATTTTAAATGGGCAAAAGAAATGGATAACCTATGGTCAAGTAGCAGATATATTTTTAGTCTTTGCTAAATGTGAGGGTAAACCTACTGCTTTTTTAGTTGAAAAAAATAGTCCAGGACTGTCAGTCAAACCGATGTCTGGAATCTTAGGTGTTAGGGCTTCAATGTCAGCAGAATTGCAGTTTGATAACTGTCACGTTCCTTTAGAAAATTTAGTAGGTAAATTAGGTTTTGGATTTTCCTACATTGCTTCTACTGCGCTTGATTATGGTAGATATAGTGTAGCATCAGGTTGTGTAGGTATTGCTCAAGCTTGTTTAGAAGCTTGTATCAAGTATACAAACGAGCGAAAACAGTTTGGTGTTTACCTTAAAGAACATCAATTAATTCGTCAAAAGATTACTCAGATGATAACTAACACCAAAGCAGCAAGATTGTTATATTATCAAGCTGGTTATCTCAAAGATATTAACGACCCAAACTCGATTATAGAAACTTCTATTGCGAAGTACTTTGCATCCACAGTAGCTAGCAAAATAGCAAATGATGCGGTGCAGATTCATGGTGGTAATGGTTGTAGTAGTCAGTACCCAGTCGAAAGGTATCTACGAGACTCTAAAATTATGGAAATTATTGAAGGTAGTACTCAAATTCAAGAAATTACTATCGCAGAGTCAGGTTATCAGGATTATCTTTTTTCAAATTGTTTTATACATAAAGTAAGAGTTACAGATTGCCATTGAAAATGAGGACTTAGAGTTTGAAAATTTTCAAACAATAAATTCCATCGCCAATTTAATTGAACGTAAAACTGCTCTCATAATTAATTCATAGATGAATAAAAAACATTCATTCTATATGGTGATAGCGATAAGGCAGCGCCAGTTTTTCAGTTAAAGCAAATTAAGAATGTTAGAGTTTTTATGAAAAGTCAAGCTCGCAAATCGATTTTAAAAACTAAAAATCCTAGTCTCAAGCAATTTTTAGAAATGTGGAAGCAATATCAGCCTTTTTTAATTGAAGATGTTGCTAAACATTGGGATGCTTGTAATAATTGGTCTAATGATTATCTGATAAAATACTGTGGAAATAATCTGATTAATGTAGAAGTTTCTCAAAAAGATTTTTTGGATCATTATAAGAACTTTGCTTATGATAATGCTGATGATTGTGTAGATGAAAAAGAAATGAAATACAAGGAGTATATAAAACACGTAGAAGATAAAGTTAATGAAAATCAAAATGATGATGATTTAGGATATTATTTAACTGGTGTACTTTTTGAAAAGTCTTTTCCTGAAATTATTGGAGACGTAACTTATCCAGAATACTTAAACAGGAAGCCATTAGTTAGCTACTGGCATGGTTTCTCGAGTAAAAATTTTTCTTCAACTACTGTCCTTCATTTTGACGGATTTCATAATATTTTTGTTCAAATTCGAGGTAGAAAAAAAATACTTTTATATCCTCCTTCAAATTATTTGTCATTTTATCCACCTCTTGAGGATAGTCATGGTTTAGCAGATTATAGTAAGGTAGATCCGAATCTCCCCAATTTGGAATTATTTCCAAAGTTTCCTTGGCAAGAAAGAATGGAAGTTGTACTTCAACCGGGAGAAATGCTCTACATACCACCTTATTGGTGGCATTATGTAACAGCAGTAGATGAGAATATATCATTATCATTTTTCTACGATGTTACAATTCAAGATTATTTCAGGCAAAAAAATATGTTATCAGTTTTTTTAAATATCGCACCTCATTATCTATATCATGCAATCTCTTCTCAAGACGGTCTACGGACTTCTATAGCTCTGATTAAATCTATTATCTTACCGGGTAGTTTCACAGAGAGCATTGAGCAGAAAAATTCCAACAAATACAAGTAAACCATTGATATCTACTTAGTACGGAAATCAACTGAGCTTTTGATTTAGCTACAAGTTATCAGCTAATAAATCATAGCTGATAGCTGAGCGCTCAAAGTATAAGTACATCAAAGATAGAGAAATCAATATATGATTAATACTCAAAAACAAAACTTAAATAGCAAGCAAAAAGACAAAAAAGTTATTAAATGTGTCGTTTGGGATTTAGATAATACCCTATGGCAGGGAGTTTTGCTAGAAGATCGGAAAGTCTCTTTGCGAGAAAATATAATAAATCTTATTCAAACTTTAGATAATCGTGGTATCCTACAATCTATAGCTAGTAAGAATGATTATGCTACAACAATAGCTAAACTAGAAGAGCTTGGTTTAAAAGAGTATTTCTTATATCCCCAAATAAATTGGAATTCTAAGGCTTCTTCTTTACAAGAAATTGCGAAGTTACTTAATATTGGTATAGATGCGATCGCATTTATCGACGATCAATTATTTGAACTAGAAGAAGTTAAATTTACCTTTCCAGAAATCCTGTGTATAAATGCAGATGAAATCGGCAATATTTTAGATATGCCAATCATGAATCCTCGTTTTATTACAGATGATTCACGAATTAGACGGTTGATGTATATTAGTGATATCGAGCGTCAAAATGCAGAAAAAGAATTTGTTGGCACAACAGACGAATTCTTGTCTACTCTCAATATGAATTTTACTATCTCTTCTGCTCAAGAAGAGGACTTACAGCGTGCAGAAGAATTAACACTACGAACCAACCAATTAAATACAACTGGTTATACCTACTCCTATGACGAACTCAATCATTTTCGCCAATCAGAAAACCATAAATTGCTAATTGCAAATCTGGAAGATAAGTATGGCAGCTACGGTAAAATAGGTTTAATTCTTATTGAATGTCAGCCTCAGTCATGGACGATAAAGCTTTTGCTGATGTCTTGTCGCGTGATGTCGAGAGGAGTTGGCACAATTATGTTAAATCATGTTATGAGTCTGGCTCAAAGTAACAATGTTCGTCTTTTGGCAGAGTTTGTACCAAACGATCGCAATAGAATGATGTATATATCTTATAAGTTTGCCGGGTTTAGGGAAATTGAGAATAATGGCAATTCAGTTATTTTTGAAAATGATTTAAATCGAATTCAAGCTGCGCCCGCCTATGTAAAGTTTCAAGTCATTGATTGAGTTATTATATTTAATTACAATTTGTTCTGAAGATGCGCTGAACTTTTGTTAGACGAACCGCAGAGGCGCAGCGAAAAGTCGGAGCGCCGGCTTCCGGCGTTAGCGTAGCGGTAGCGAGTCCGCGAGCGTCTCTGAACTTTTCAAGACAGAGAACACAGAGGAAGAGAGAATTGGTATCTGATTTTAATTGATTAACGAGTTTTAATACAGTAAAAATAAGAAAGGTTCAATGATATGAATAAACAAGATGATACTGAAAAAAGTTATGATTTGATGGAAGGTGTTGCTATTATCGGGATGGCAGGGCGTTTTCCTGGAGCCATCAGCATAGAATCTTTTTGGCAAAATTTACAAGATGGGGTGGAGTCATTATCTTTATTTACAGATGAAGAGTTAATCGCTGCTGGTGTACCTTCGGCGTTAATAAGTAATAGTAATTATGTCAAACTTGGTGGTATTTTAGAAAATATTGATTTATTTGATACTGCATTCTTTGACCTAAATCCGAAAGAAGCGGAAGTCACAGATCCTCAACATCGCCTATTTTTGGAATGCGCTTGGTCAGCTTTGGAAAATGCTGGGTATGACTCCACTAAGTGTGAAAGTAGAATTGGGGTCTATGCTGGTGCTAGCTTAAATAACTATTTCTATTTTGATTTAAACAATGACCAAATAGGATCGGCGCAATTATATCAAAAGATGATTGGAAATGATAAAGGGTTTCTCTCTACCCGTGTTTCTTATAAATTAAATCTCACAGGGCCAAGTATTACAGTTCAAACAGCTTGTTCTACATCATTAGTTGCTACTACCCTCGCGTGCCAAAGTTTGCAGAATTATCAATGCGATATGGCTTTGGCGGGAGGGGTTTCTATCCGATTGCCACAAAAAGCTGGTTATTTGTATGAACCAGGAGGAGCACTATCTCCTGATGGTCATTGTCATGCTTTTGATGCCAAAGCACAGGGAACAACTATTGGTAACGGTGTGGGAGTAGTTGTTCTCAAGCGAGTCAGAGATGCGATCGCTTCGGGTGATTGCATATATGCTGTGATTAAAGGTGCTGCAATTAACAACGACGGTTCGATGAAAGTTGGCTACACAGCACCTAGTGTAGATGGACAAGCAGAAGCGATCGCTGAAGCGATAATGTTAGCAGAGGTAGAACCGGAAACAATCAGCTATATTGAAGCTCACGGTAGCGGCACAGCCTTGGGTGACCCGATTGAAATTGCCGCGCTGACTAAAGTTTTTCGTGCCAGTACCGAGAAAAAAAATTTCTGCGCCATTGGTTCAGTCAAGACGAATATTGGTCATTTAGATTCAGCTGCCGGGGTTGCAGCATTAATCAAGACTGCTCTGGCTCTAAAACATCAGTTAATTCCACCAAGCTTAAACTTTGAGCAGCCCAATCCTGAAATTGATTTTGCCAATAGTCCTTTTTATGTCAACACCAAGCTAAGGGAATGGAAAACAGGTTCGACTCCCCGCCGTGCTGGTGTGAGTTCTTTAGGAATGGGCGGAACCAATACCCACTTAGTTCTGGAAGAAGCCCCAACACTTCCAGCTTCTAGTGCTTCCCGTCCTTGGCAATTGTTAGTACTCTCTGCGAAAACTGAGTCGGCGTTAGAAACTGCTACGCAGAATCTAAGCCAACATTTGATGCTACATCCCGATCTGAACCTTGCAGATGTAGCTTATACCTTGAAAGTAGGGCGCAGAGACTTTAATCATCGGCGAATATTAGTTTGCTCCGATGCCCAAGATGCAATTAAGGCATTGAATCAGCCAGCCTCAGAACGAGTTGTAACTCAGTTTCAAGAGTCAGGAACTCGCTCCGTTGCTTTCGTTTTTCCCGGACAAGGTGCGCTGTATGCAGACATGGGCAAAGAACTCTACGAAACTGAGCCGATGTTCCGCAAGCAGGTAGAAAAGTGCTGCCTCATATTAAAACCACATCTAGAGTTAGATTTGCGATCGGTAATTTATAAGAGCGAATCTGAGCAGGAAACCGCAGTAGAGAAACTTCAACAAACTTGCTTTGCTCAGAGTGCCCTGTTTGTCATTGAGTATGCCTTGGCTCAGTTGTGGATGTCCTGGGGTGTTTCCCCTCAAGCAATGATTGGGCAAGGTGTTGGAGAATACGTTGTTGCCGCTTTAGCCGGAGTTTTTTCCCTGGAAGATGCCCTTGCCCTGGTGGTCAATGAATCTTCCACAGAGTTGTTGCAAAAAGTCCAACTCAATCCTCCAACAATTCCATTTATATCTAATGTTAGTAGCACTTGGATTACTCAAACTGAAGCAATAGACCCTAACTATTGGGCACACATACAGCAACCAAGACATTTTAATGAAGGAATTGCAGAGTTACTCAAAGACAATCAGCGGATTCTACTAGAAGTTGGTTGTGGAGAGACTTTGAGTTCTGAAGAATTAACTGTGCTGACCTCAATACCCCATCCTCACGAACAGCATTCAGATGTAGCATTTTTACTTAACACCTTGGGTCGCCTATGGATGTTGGGAATCAAGATAGATTGGTCAAGTTTTTACGCCAATGAACGTCGTCATCGCCTCCCCTTACCAACCTATCCCTTTGAGCGTCAGCATTATTGGATTGAGTCATCAGCCTCGCAAAAATCGTTAGATCAAAATCCTCTAAGTCATCCTGTTGAAAATCAGCGTTACTCTATTGAGCTAGATTCCTCATCCACTTCAGAAACAGCATCACAACAATCATTAGAGAAAAAGCCAAATATCGCTGACTGGTTTTATATTGCAGTATGGAAACAATCCATACCACTTGAGTTTTTCCAAGGAGAAGAACCGAGCAAACAAAAGTTGTGCTGCTTAGTCTTTGTGGATAACTATGGAGTAGGAACCGAATTTGCCAAACGACTTGAGCAACAGAGTCAAGATGTCATCACTGTGCAGGTGGGCGAACAGTTTAGTAAGCTCGATGACCGGATGTATGTCATCAATCCCCAACAACCAGATGACTATGATGCCTTGCTTCAAGAACTTCAAAAGCAGGATTTTAAGCCAAATACAATTGGCCACTTTTGGAGCGTTACACCAAATGATACTTTGCTCAACAACGAGCTAGGATTATTTGAAGATTACCAGCATCTTGGTTTCTATAGCCTGTTGTTTTTAGCACAAGCAATCGGAAAACAAGATATTTGGGATTCTCTCAAGCTGATAGTTGTCACCAGCAATGTCCATAATGTAACTGGCGATGAAAATTTGTGCCCACAAAAGGCTACGGTATTAGGGCCATGCAAAGTAATTCCCAAGGAATATCGAAATATTAATTGCAGTAGTGTTGATTTAGTTATGCATTCTGCTCAAACTCCTTTATCTAAAAAACTCATAGATAATTTGGTAGCAGAATTCACACTGCAACAGACTAATGAAATAGTTGCCTACCGTGGAACTCAGCGTTGGATTCAAACCTTTGAACCACTCCCATTAGATGACCGCATTGCAGGCAAAACTAAGTTAAGAGAAGGTGGAGTTTACTTAATTACTGGTGGACTCGGTGGTATTGGTTTAGTATTAGCAGAACATCTAGCAAAGACGCTACAAGCTAAGTTAATACTCATCGGACGAAGGGGACTACCGGAACGCTCTGAGTGGGAACAATGGTTAGAAACTCATGATAGCCAAGATTCTATCAGTCGTCAGATCCAAAAAGTGCGATCGCTTGAGGAATTAGGGGCAGAGGTTGAAGTTAAAAGTGCCGATGTGACTAATTCCGAACAAATGCAGGCAGTAATTACTCAAGCATTCCAAAAATTCGGTCAAATTAATGGCGTAATCCATGCGGCTGGGATTGCGGGTGGTGGTGTTACCCAACTAAAGACGCGGGATATAGCAACCAATGTCTTAGCACCGAAAGTGAAAGGAACATTAATTTTGGAGGAGGTTTTAAAGAATATAAATCTAGATTTCTTGGTGCTTTGTTCATCTGGAACCTCTATTTTGGGTGAATTTGGACAGATAGATTATTGTGCAGCCAATGCCTTTCTAGATGCTTATGCCTACAGTTATACTTCCACATCTGGTCAATTAACAGTATCAATCAGCTGGGATGTTTGGCAAGAAGTTGGGCTGGCAGTGGAAACTGTATTACCAGATAAAATTAAACAGGAGCGCGACAAAATTCTCAAAAAAGGAATATTACCTCAAGAAGGAATCGATGCTTTTAATCGCATTCTGCAAAACAGACTGCCTCATATAATTGTTTCAACACAAGACTTCCCAACTTTAATTAAGCAGAATAACTCTCCCCAGTATTTGCAAGAGCAATTAACGCTTTTGGAGTCAAAATTATCTTCAGTCAATCTCTCCAAAGCAAATCATCCCCGCCCTAATTTAGGCAATGATTACATCGCTCCCGAAAACGAAATCGAGCAAATGCTGGCTGACATTTGGCAAGAAATTCTGGGAATTGACAAGATAGGTATTCACGACAACTTTTTTGAGTTGGGAGGAAATTCTATCAACACGATTCAAATTGCTGCCAAAGCTAACCAAGCAGGTTTGAAGTTGACATCTCAACAGTTTTTTCATTACCAAACAATTGCTGAATTAGCGACAGACTTATGCATTAGTCAAACTACCCAACCCGAACAGAGGTTAGGAACAGAAGGGTTGCAACTCACACCGATTCAGCATCAGTTCCTTGAACATAATCAGCCCGATATACACCATTGTAACCAGTCTTTACTGCTGGAAATACAGCAAGCGTGCGATCGCAATTTATTAGAGCAGGCTTTACAGCATTTGATTGAACATCATGATGTATTTCGCCTGCGTTTTATCCAAAAAGAATCTGCTTGGCAACAAACTTATGCTAGTTTTAATGATACTATTGAATTGAAACGAGTAGATTTATCGGTACTACCAGAAATTGAACGAAAACTTGCTATTGAATCTGTAGCTGCGGAACTAGAAACAAGTTTGAACTTATTTGAGGGGCCACTTGTACGGTTTGCCTTCTTTGACTTAATACCACAGCAAACTAGCTACTTACTAATTATCATTCATCACCTAGCAGTTGATACTGTCTCTTGGCAAATTTTGCTAGAAGACTTGCAAACAGCTTATCAGCAAATCATTCAAGGTCAGGCGATACATTTGCCATCTTGTACTACTTCATATATGCAGTGGACAGAATGTCTACAGGAATATGCTGAATCTTCAGAAATGATCCCAGAACGAGATTATTGGCTCCAAGAAATGCAAAAACCATTTAGCCACTTACCCGTTGACTATTCAACAGGTGACAATACAGTAGCTAATGTAGATATAGTATCCGTCTGTCTCAATAAAAAAGAGACAAAAACTTTATTATCAGAGATACACAAAGCTTATAATACTCAAATTGATGAAGTGTTACTCACAGCTTTAGTGCAAGCTTTTGCAACATGGACAGGAGAACAAAGATTGTGGGTAGATATCAGAGGTAATAGTCGAAAGGCAATCTTTAAAGATGTAAATTTATCTCGTACAGTTGGTTTATTCACAACTTGCTTTCCAGTTATTTTGGATATTACCAAATCTTCTAATCCAGGAACTTCATTAATAACAATAAAAGAATATTTACGTAGTATTCACAATAGTGGTATTGGTTATGGCATCCTAAATTACTTAAGCAATAAGCAGGAAAAGCAAGCGAAACTGCAAGGTTTTCCGAAAACTGAAGTGAGTTTCAATTACTTCGGCGAATATGATCAAATGGTTTCAGAATCGTCTTTATTTGGTTTACCAAATAAATTTCAAGGTATCAATTCCAGCACACCCAAGAATCTATTTTATTTGTTAGAGATTAATGCAATTTTTCTTAACAAAGAATTGCAAATTTCTTGGAAGTATAGTCAAGCTATTCACCGCCGAGAAACAATTGAGAAATTGGTTGATAATTTTATAAAAGTACTGCGCTCTCTGATGATTGATTGTCAATCTGTAGAAGCAGAAAGATATACACCATCTGACTTCCCTAGAGCAAAATTGAACCAACAGCAATTGGATAATTTACTATTAAAAATTAACCAAAAGAGGTAGAAAATAGCCAAATGAACACAAAAACTATTGAAGACATATACGAACTAACGCCTGTACAAAAGGGGATGTTATTCCACTGTTTGTTTGATAGCAAATTGTCCTTATATTTTTTCCAGCATATCTTTATTGTGCGTGGCAATCTTAACATAGAGTTCTTTGAAAAAGCTTGGCAACTAGTAATGGATCGGCATCCCATTTTACGGACTTGGTTTTATTGGGAAGAAATTGAAAATCCACTACAAATTGTGTACAATCAAGTAGAAGTGCCCCTAAATCTCCATGACTGGTCTAATATAAATACAGTTGAACAAGAAGCGCAATTTCAGTCTTTTCTTTTAAGCGATCGCCAAAAAAGTTTTGACTTTTCCCAGCCATGTTTGATGCGTCATACTTTAATTCGCCTGACTGATGACTGCTATCGATATATTTGGAGTGTGAACCATATTATCTTAGATGGTTGGGGTGGTTCATTAGTATTTCAAGAGTTTGTGGAAGTTTATGGAGCACTTTGTAAAGATAAAGAAATCTGTTTAGCACCTACTCGTCCTTTTAGAGACTACATTGACTGGTTGCAGCAGCAGGATATATCTAAAGCCGAGCTTTTTTGGCGACAAGCATTACAGGGTGTCAAAGCACCAACTCCTCTCACTTATATAGAAAAAATCAACCAATCATCTACCGAAGAAGTAAGGTACAGTGAAGAAATAATTCAGCTATCATTAACAAGTACACAGGCGCTACAATCTTTTGCTGCCCAACATCGTCTTACTCTTGCTACTATAATTAACGGTATATGGGTCATTCTCCTTAGTCGCTATACTTGCCGCAACAATATATTGTATGGCTACAACGTTGCTGGACGACCAGTAGAGTTGAATGGAGTGGAGTCAATGGTGGGCATGTTTGTTAATACCTTGCCTATTCAAGTCAATATAGATGCTGAACTACTTTTCTTGTCATGGCTACAGTGTTTTCAGCTTCAACTAGCTGAGGTACGCTGCTATGAATACACTCCGTTGACAGAAATTCATCGATGGAGTGAAGTCCCACAAAAATTAACTTTATTTGAAAGTATTGTGGTAATTGAAAACTTTCCAGTCAGTGAATTTATCCGAGATTGGAAGGGAAATATAGAATTTCAACATACAGGATTATATTATAGAAATAACTATCCTCTGAATTTAGTCGTCTACCCCAATAAAGAGTTATTAATAGCTATTTCCTATGATTCTATAAGATTTGATACCGATACTATTACTGGAATACTAGAAGATATTGAAATTCTTTTACAAGAATTAATGACTAATTCTAATATTCAAATTAAATACTTACCATTTTTGACTCTGGAGCAACAACAAGTTACTTCAATTTTAGAAAAAGAAACATTGTTTTATTAAGCTTATAATCCAGATATTTAATCGATGCAATTACGCAGCGATCGCAAAAAATCCACCTAACAAATAATATGTCTAAATGTGGATTTCATTACATATTATGCTAAATATAATTCGTAATACTTACTAGTTAAACGGGATAAATGAATATGCATTTACGCAAAAGCAAAGTATTTTCTCAAAAGATTTATTGGCTAAATAAATTATCCGGAGAACTTCCAGAAACTAATCTGATTTTAGACTATATAAGACCTTCGCTTTCTAGCACTAAAAATAAGTCTGTTAACTTTGACTTATCGCATGATTTATCTCAAGAAACCATGAAGCTGGCTAAAGGTTCTTACTTTTCAGTGTACTTGATACTTGTATCTGCATTGAATATACTGCTGCAAAAATATACTCGAAACAACGATGTTATTGTAGGCATACCAATATATGAGAAAATTTGCACAATTGATTTAAGTAGCAAAGTTATTCCCTTGCGTATTCAGATAACACCTGAGATATCATTTAAGGATTTTTTGTTTCAAGTTAAAGATTCAGTTATTGGTGCTTACAGTCATCAAAACTATCATTTTGACGAATTAATTAATTTATTAAAAATACCAAAAAGTTTGAACCGTTGTTCAATTTTTGATATAGTGGTTTTATTAGAAAATATTCATAATAAAAATAGTTTAAATCATCTCAATAATGACATTACATTTTCTTTTCTGATTAATGATAAAAAAATTAGTGCCAAGATAGAGTATAGTGAGCAAATTTTTCAAAATGAGACTATCCAATTAATTATTAAATATTATACTAATGTTATTGAAAGTATTGTCAGTAATATTGATACTAAAATATCGGATATTGTTTTTTTGAAAGACTCCGAGCGATACCATTTGTTAAAACAATTTAATGACAATAATAAAAATAAAGAATATCCCATTGAACAGACGCTCAATAAATTGTTTGAACACCAGGCCAATAAAACCCCTAACAATATAGCAGTAGTTGATGGACAAACAAAACTAACTTATCAAGAGTTAAATGAAAAAGCTAACCAGTTAGCAGTAATGCTGCGTCAACTAGGACTTGCTAAAGGTGAGTTTGTAGGCATATTTAAAGACCGTGATATAAATTTTCTGATCGCTATTCTGGCTATATATAAGGCAGGTGGTGCTTACGTACCGATTGATAGCACTTATCCGTCAAATAGAATTGAATATATGTTGTCTAATAGTGAAGTTAACTTTCTTTTAACTGATACTTCCTTATTAACTGTTTTGACACACTTAATAAATAACTGTCCTCAATTAAAATCGATTATTTGTTTAGACGAGGTTATTCCTGAAAACATACAATTAACTCATAACCAGGAATTAACAATATACGATAAACTTGGCTTCAGTAACCTCCCTAAAGAAAATCTAGAAGCAGTGAACGAGGGAATCGACACTGCTTATATGATATATACCTCTGGTTCCACAGGATTACCAAAGGGAACAGTTATCAGACATGATGGTGCAATCAATCATATTTATGCCCAATTCGATCAGCTGGAGTTAAGGTCAGAATTTTGTTTTCTGCAAAGCGCTTCTTCTTCAACAGATATTTCTGTGTGGCAATTTTTGGCACCACTTTTAATCGCTGGAAAGACAGTAATTGTAGATATTGAAACTGTTGCTATTCCTGAAAAACTATTCAAGGCACTGAAATCACAAAAAATAACAGTTGTTGAATTGGTACCAGCATTATTTGGGGGCTTACTTGAATATACCTCCCAATTGACAAGCCAAGAAAGGGAGTTACCAGATTTAAAATGGATGATGCTATCGGGTGAATCTGTGTCGGTCAGTTGGGTAAATAAATGGCTCCAGATATATCCCGAAATCAAAATCGCTAATGCTTATGGTCCGACCGAAGCTGCTGATGATATTACCCAGTTTATCGTTGACAAGCCTTTGCCAGAAAATCAGCGAACAATTCCAATTGGGAAACCGCTAGCGAACTTAAATCTCTATATCCTGGATGAGCAAATGAAGTTATTACCGATTGGTGTTCCAGGAGAGATTTGTGTATCGGGAATCGGTGTGGGTGCTGGTTACTGGAAAAACGAAGAAAAAACTAAATTAAGCTTTGTGACAAATCCGTTTACAGAAACTAAAAAGAATTTACCAAGAAATCGTGCAGATTTGATTTATAAAACAGGAGATTTAGGAAGGTGGCTGACCGATGGGAATATAGAATTCCTCGGACGCATTGACAATCAAGTAAAGATTCGTGGCTTCCGCGTCGAGCTTGGAGAGATTGAAACATTTTTGGGTCAGCACCCGAATGTACGTGAAAATGTTGTGGTGGCTGATCAGGAGGAACCAGATAACCTTCAATTAGTTGCTTATGTAGTTGTGAAGACAGAACCAGTTCCTAGTATCAGTGAATTGCGTAGTTTCTTAAGAAAAAAGTTACCTGACCACATGTTACCTTCTGCCTTTGTGATGCTAGAAAGCCTACCACTAGCACCTAGCGGTAAAGTAGACCGTAAAGCTCTGCCCAAACCAGATAATCTTCGGCCGGAATTGGAAACTACTTATGTTAAACCACGAAATGAGGTAGAACACTTAATTGTTGATACATGGCAGAAAATACTTAAGGTTGAAAAAGTAGGTATTCAAGACAATTTCTTTGACCTTGGTGGACATTCTCTAAACGTGCTTCAGGTACATAGCAAACTGCGCGAACTTTTGAAAGTGGATTTAGCTATAACTGACCTTTTCAAATATCCAACTATAAGCTCTTTATCAAACTATTTCAGTCAAAAAGATGATAGTGATGAAGTATTTGCTTCTGAAACTAATCAAATCAGTCAAAAGCTGGGAGCTGGTAAAGCTAGATTAAAGCAAAGTTTTGTAAGAAAAAAGCAGAGTATTTAAAAAAGTCTAGATAAATTATCTTAAAAGGGTGAAAATCATGGATAGTTCAGTAGATAATTTAACTAATAAAACGGGCTTAGAAATAGCTGTTATTGGGATGAATGGCTATTTTCCAGAAGCTCAAAATATAGAGCGATTTTGGCAAAATCTCCGAGACGGAGTAGAGTCAATTCATTTTTTCACTGATCAAGAACTAAAAGATTTAGGTGTAGATTCTGCTGACCTGACAAACCCTTATTATGTCAAGGCAGAGGGTGTAGTTGAAGATATAGATTTGTTTGATGCTTCATTCTTCGGTATAAATCCCAGAGAAGCTGAAACTATGGACCCCGGACTTCGTTTGTTTTTGGAATATGCATGGACAGCACTTGAAGATGCTGGCTATAGTTCCGAAGCTTACAATAAGCCGATTGGAGTTTTCGCTGGTTTTGGTTTTGGCGGTTATCTACCTAATATTTATTCAAATCCCGATATTGTAGACTCTGTTGGTCAATACCAAATAGAGAAAGGAATCTCTCCAGCTTCCATTACACTTGCTTCTTACAAGTTAAACTTGCAAGGACCAAGTTATGCAGTTCAAACCACCTGCTCAAGTTCATTAGTTGCTTTACATTTAGCCTGTCAAAGTTTGCTAAGTGGCGAGTGTGATGTTGCCTTGGTTGGAGGAGTCTCAATATCAGAAGCAGTCGGTTATGTGTATCAGGAAGGAGGAACTTCATCTCCTGATGGACATTGCCGTGCTTTTGATGCAAAGGCAAAGGGATGTCCGAGAGGAAGGGGTCTGGGTATTGTAGTTTTAAAACTTTTAGAAGAAGCGATCGCAGATGGAGATTGCATCCATGCGGTCATAAAAGGTTCCGCTATTAATAATGATGGATCAGACAAAGTTAGCTACACTGCACCCAGTATTCATGGTCAGGCAACAGTGATTAGAGCGGCTCAGATTATGGCTGAGGTTGAACCCGAAACAATTACTTATATAGAAGCTCATGGAACTGGAACTGCTCTAGGTGATCCCGTTGAAATTGCAGCCTTGACACAAGCTTTTCAGACCAAAACTCAGAAAAAGGGCTTTTGTGCGATCGGTTCTTTGAAAACCAACATTGGACATTTGGACGAAGCTGCTGGAATTGCAAGTATAATCAAAACCGTTTTAGCCCTCAAGCATAAACAGATACCACCTAGCTTAAACTTTGAAGAACCATCACCGCAGATAGATTTTGCTAACAGTCCTTTTTACGTTAACAACACATTGTCTGAGTGGAAAACCAACGGTACTCCTCGTCGTGCTGGAGTTAGTGCTTTTGGCTTTGGCGGGACAAATGCCCATGTAATTTTAGAAGAAGCTCCAATAATTAAACCCTCTAGCCCTTCTCGAACTTGGCAATTATTATTACTTTCAACTAAAACGAGTACAGCACTAGAAACTGCTACAGAAAATCTCGCTAATTACCTACAAAAAAATCCAGATTTAAACCTCGCTGATGTTGCTCATACTTTGCAAGTGGGTCGGTGGACTTTGAACCATCGCCGAATTATAGTTTGCCAAAACCAAGAAGATGCAATAAAAGCACTGCAAGACCCTCAAAGAGCTTTCACCCATTATCAAGAGTTTTGTAATCGCTCTGTAGTGTTTATGTTTTCTGGGCAAGGGACGCAGTATGTAAATATGGCTCGAGAATTATACGAGAGTGAAACCGTATTTAGAGAGCAAGTTGATTGCTGCTGCGAACTGCTCAAACCTCACTTGGAAATAGACTTGCGTACAGTCCTCTATCCCAATGAAGAAAAAGCGTTAACAGCAGCACAAAAGTTACAGCAAACAGCAATTACTCAACCAGCGCTGTTTGTGATTGAATACGCTCTAGCCAAGTTATGGATGGCGTGGGGCGTGCGTCCTGAGACTATGATTGGTCACGGTGTAGGAGAGTATGTAGCTGCCACTTTAGCTGGAGTTTTCTCTTTGGAAGATGCCTTGGGGATAGTGGCGAATCGAGGAAAACTCATGCAGCAGTTACCTGGTGGTGCTATGCTCTCGGTTCAGCTTCCAGAACAAGAAGTACAACAACTACTAGAAAAGGAAATCTCTCTAGCTGCGAGTAATGCACCTTCAGAATGCGTGGTGTCTGGTTCGACAGAAGCGATAGACCAATTCCAACAGCAGCTACAACAAATAGGTGTAAACTGTAGGCGCTTGCATACGAACCACGCCTTTCATTCTCAAATGATGAAACCCATCATTGAGACTTTCACTCGGTCGTTACAAAAAGTAAAATTCAATCCCCCAAAAATTCCGTTTGTGTCCAATGTTAGTGGAACTTGGATTACCGCAGACGAAGCGACAGATCCTAACTATTGGGTTAGGCATTTAAGGCAACCAGTGCGTTTTAGCCAAGGGGTAAAAGAGTTACTCAAACAGCCAGAACGAATACTGTTGGAGGTTAGCCCAGGACAGACTTTAAGTAATTTGGCTAAACAACATCAAACAGATGAACTGATAGCACTAACGTCTATACGGCATCCTCAAGAGCAACAATCAGATGTCGCATTTTTACTTAACACTTTGGGTAAACTTTGGATAGTAGGGGTTCAAATTGATTGGTCTGGTTTTTATATAGATGAGAAGCGTCATCGCGTACCCTTACCTACTTATCCTTTTGAGCGCCAGCGTTACTGGCTTGAGGTAAATCGAAATGTACCTCTGGCAACGATTTGGCAAAAAACCTTAGACCTAGACGAGAAGCCAGATATTGCTGACTGGTTCTACATACCTCGCTGGAAACAATCTACACCCCTTGAGCTTTTCCAAAAGGAAAAACTGGTAGAACAAAAGTCATGTTGGTTAGTTTTTGTCGATAGCTATGGAGTCGGAGTCGGAATTGCAGAAAGACTTAAACAACAAGGTCAGGATGCGATTACCGTCAAGGTCGCAGATGATTTTGCGAAACTCAGTGACTTTACATATGCAATTAATCCCCAACAAAGAGATGACTATGATGCCTTGCTTCAAGCACTACAAGAGCAAAATTTGACTCCACAGGCGATCGCCCATTTATGGAGCGTTACTCCTAACGATACTTTACCCAATCAAGAGCTAGATGAACAAACACAAAATCGATTTTTTGAAGATTGTCAAAATCTCGGTTTTTATAGTCTGCTGTTTCTAACACAAGCCTTGGCAGAGCATAATATAATTGAGTCAATCAAGCTAATGGTTGTCACCAGTAATGTATCTGATGTAACTGGCAGCGAGAATTTATGCCCACAGAAGGCAACTGTATTAGGACCATGCAAGGTAATTCCACAGGAATATCCAAACATTAACTGTTGTTGTTTTGATGTGGTGATTGCAGGATATGAAACTAAGCCATCATATAAAACGGCTAAATTAATAGATTATTTGCTTGCAGAATTTGTCGCACAGCCAACTGAAAATGTTGTTGCCTACCGTGGCCATCATCGCTGGATTCAAACATATGAGCCTATCCGCTTAGATGAAAGTATTGTTGGTAGAAAGAGGTTGAGGAAAGAGGGAGTTTACCTAATCACTGGTGGACTAGGTGGTGTTGGTTTAGTATTGGCAGAATATTTAGCTCATACTGTGCAGGCGAAATTGATTCTGCTTGGACGAAAGGGTCTTCCCGAAAAAGACCAGTGGCAAGAATGGCTAGCAACTCACGATCAGCAGGATAGTATTAGCCGCAAGATTCGCAAAGTGCAGGCTTTATTGGCTTTGGGTGCTGAGGTTTTGGTCATCAGTGCTGATGTCGCAAATGAACAACAAATGTACAATGCAATTGCGATCGCCACTAAAAGATTTGGTGGAATTAATGGTGTCATCCATGCCGCAGGAAATGCCGAAGATGTACATTGCACTATTATGGAAACTTCCAAAGCGCAAGCACAATCGCAATTTCACCCCAAAGTTTATGGACTATTTGTCTTAGAAAAAGTCCTGCAAGGGCAAGAACTAGATTTTTGTCAATTAACATCGTCGTTAGCATCTGTGTTGGGAGGTCTAGGATTTATCTCCTATTCCGCAGCAAACATTTTTATGGATGCTTTTGTTCATAACTACAACAAAACCAACTCTTTCCCTTGGAGTAGTTTTAACTGGGATGATTGGGTAACTGAAGAGGAACAGCAAAATACAAGTGTTCTAGAAACCTTGTATAAATATGGTATGAGATCGAAGACTGCTAGTATAGATGCATTTGAACGTCTATTATCGATGTGTGGATTTCCTCAAATTGTTGTCTCCACTGGAAACTTGCAAGCTAGAATTGAGGAATGGATAAAGCTTGAATCTTTGCGAACTAAAGAATTATCAAATAACGAAAATTTATTTTCAAAACACCAAAGACCAAACCTGGGCATAGAATATCTTGCACCTAGAAATGAAGCGGAAGAAACAGTTGCTAATATTTGGCAGGAAATTCTAGGTATCGAATGCATAGGTATCGATGACAACTTCTTTGAATTGGGAGGAAATTCCATAAATGCGATTCAAATTGCTGCCAAAGCTAACAAAACAGGTTTAAAGTTAACACCTAAACAGTTTTTTGAACACCAGACGATTGCAGAATTAATGACAGATTTAGGCATTACTCAAACTATCCAACCTGAACATAATTTAGAAACAAAAGAGTTATACCTCACACCTATTCAACATTGGTTATTTGCCCAAAATCAGCCCGATCCACATAATTGGAACCAGTCTTTGCTACTGGAAATACAGCAAGCGTGCGATCGCAATTTGTTAGAGCAGGCTTTACAGCATTTGATTGAATATCATGACGTATTTCGCCTGCGTTTTATCCAAAGAGAATCTGGTTGGCAACAAATTTATGCTAGTTCTAATGATAATATTGAATTGAAACGAGTAGATTTGTCATCACTAGCAGAAATTGAGCGAAAACTTGCTATTGAGTCTGTAGCTGCGGAACTAGAGGCAAGTTTGAACTTATTTGAGGGGCCACTTGTACGGTTTGCCTTCTTTGACTTAGTGCCACAACAAACTAGCTACCTGCTAATTATCATTCATCACCTAGCAGTTGATAATCTCTCTTGGCAAATCTTGGTAGAAGACTTGCAAACAGCTTATCAGCAAATCAGTCAAGGCAAGGCGATACATTTGCCAGATGATACTACCTCATATATGCAGTGGACAGAATGTCTACAGGAGTATGCTGAATCTTCAGAAATGATGCGAGAGCAGGACTATTGGCTCCAAGAAATACAAAAACCATTTAGTCGCTTACCCGTTGACTATTCAACAGGTAACAATACAGTAGATAATGCAGATATAGTATCAGTTTGTCTAAATAAACAAGAAACAAAAACTATACTAGAAGAGATACACAAAGCTTATAATACTCAAATCAACGATGTCTTACTCACAGCTTTGGTGCAAGCTTTTGCAACATGGACAGGAGAACAAACATTGTGGGTAGATATCAGAGGTAATGGTCGAGAAAAAACCTTCAAAGATGTAAATCTTTCCCGTACAATTGGTTCATTTACAACTTGTTTTCCAGTTATTTTAGATACAAGAGAATTTGATGAATCGGGAAATTACTTAATATCAATAAAAGAATATTTACGTGGTATTCCCAATAGTGGGATTGGTTACAGTCTACTAGAGTATTTGAGCAGTGAGCAGGAGATACAATCGAAACTGCAAGTTCTTCCTCAGACGGAAGTGAGTTTTAATTACTTAGGTCAATATGACCAAATGATTTCAAAGTCGTCTTTATTTTGTCTACCCCAAGAGTCGAAAGGACTCAACTACAGTACACCTGCTAACAGAGTTTATTTACTAGAGCTTAATGGAATTGTGGTTCAAGAACAATTGCGATTCCACTGGACGTACAGTAAGGCTATTCACCGCCGAGAAACAATTGAAAAATTGGCTGATGGTTTTATAAAAGCACTACGCTCCCTGATTATTCACTGTCAGTCTATTGAAACAGCAATTTATACACCTTCCGACTTTCCAAAAGCTAACTTGAGCAAACAAAAATTGGATCGGTTTTTAGCAAAAATTACCCAAAAAAGTCAGGAAAACGCAAATGAAAGCAGAAAATATTGAAGATATATACGAACTCACACCTCTACAAAAGGGCGTTCTCTTCCACTGTTTATATGAAAATGAATCGCAGCTATATTTCTTTCAGCAAGTCTATACTGTGCCTCATCTTAACATAGATGTGTTTGAAAAGGCTTGGCAAATTTTAGTGGCTCGACACACCATTTTACGTACTGGGTTTTATTGGGAAGAGATTGAAAATCCCCTACAAGTTGTATACAAACAAGTAAAACTACCTTTAAATCAGTATGACTGGCGTCATCTGGAGCGAGTTGAACAAGAAAATCGATTAAAATCGTTTATTGACAGCGATCGCAAATTATATTTTGACTTATCGCAACCATGTCTAATGCGTCTAACTTTAATTCGCTTTACTGATGACTACTACCAATTTATTTGGAGCAATCACTTCATCATCGTAGATGGTTGGAGCGATTCACTAATACTTCAGGAGTTTGTGCAAATTTATGAAGCACTTTCTAAGAATAAAGAAATACCTTTAGCACCTACTCGCCCTTTTAGAGACTACGTTGACTGGTTACAGCAGCAGGACATATCTAGAACCGAAACTTTTTGGCGACAAGCATTACAGGGTGTTAAAACACCTACTCCTCTTACTTACATAGAAAAAATTAGCCAATCGCCTACTCAAGAAGAACGGTATGATGAGGAAAGAATGAAGCTATCATCAACAAGCACACAGGCAATAGAATCCTTTGCGATACAACATCGTCTCACCCTTGCAACTATACTTAACGGGATCTGGGCTATTCTCCTGGGCCGATATAGCAGACGCAACAATATACTATATGGCTGTACTGTTACTGGACGCCCGGTAAATTTGGATGGAGTAGAGTCAATAGCTGGTGTATTTGTTAATACCTTGCCAATCTATGTCAAAATAGACATTGAACAGCCTTTATTATCATGGCTACAGCATTTACAGATTCAACTTGTTGAAACACGTGACCATGAATATACTCCATTGATAGAAATTCATGGATGGAGTGAAATACCACGAAACTTAACTTTATTTGAAAGTTTTGTAGTGCTTGAAAACTTTCCGGTAACCCAATTTGTAAAGAACTGGGGGACGAATTTAGAAATTAAAGAGGATAAAGTGTATTACAGAAGTAACTACCCTCTGAATTTAGTTGTATATCCCGACGAAGAGTTGTTAATAGCTTTTTCTTATGATGCTAGAAGATTTGAGATTGATACTATTGCCGGAATACTCAAAGATATTGAAATGCTCTTACAACAGTTGATAATTAATCCTAATTTACAAATAAAAAATTTACCATTTTCAACACCAAAACAGCAACTAATTACTTCAATCTTAGAAAAAGAAGCATTAGGCGTGGAGCTTTTCCAAATTTAGTAGCTATACAAGGTTTGTAGAACTCATGCCTTAGAGCTTAATGTTGTTATCTAGTAAGATGGAGAGGACATGGATATATTTGAAAAGTGTGAATCAAACGTCAGAAGCTATTGCCGTAACTTTCCTGCCATATTCCATCGAGCTAAGGGTTCCATAATTTATGCGGAATCAGGTGAAGAATACATAGATTTTTTTGCAGGAGCAGGCGCTTTAAATTACGGACATAATCATGACTATATAAAACAAAAAATCATGTCCTATTTAGATGCCGATGGAATAGCTCATGGTTTAGATATGTATACTTCCGCTAAAGAGAAGTTTTTAGCTAAGTTTAATGAGGTAGTACTAAGTACAAAACAGCTAGATTATCGCATCCAGTTCTGCGGACCAACTGGAACAAATGCTGTCGAAGCAGCTTTAAAACTAGCTAGAAAAGTCAAAAAAAGGCCAGGTATATTCTCTTTTATGGGAGCTTATCACGGAATGACTTTAGGGAGCTTATCAATTACTGGTAATACTGGAATTCGAGCCGGAGCAATTGGTTCATTAAACAATGTAACATTTATGCCTTATCCCTATGGATTCATGGAAAGTTTTGACACAATAAAATATATAGAGTCAGTTTTAAATGACGTTAGTTCCGGAATTGAAAAACCAGCTGCGATAATCTTTGAAACGATACAAGCTGAGGGGGGAGTTGTTGTTGCTCCAATTGAGTGGATGCAAAGATTAAGGAAGTTGTGTGATGAGAATGATATTTTATTAATCTGCGATGATATTCAAGTTGGTTGTGGTAGAACAGGTTCTTTCTTTTCTTTTGAAAGAGCAGGTATTGTTCCCGATATAGTCATACTCTCTAAATCAATCAGCGGATATGGATTTCCAATGTCGGTATTATTAATTAAGCCAGAATTGGATATTTGGGAACCTGGTGAGCATAATGGCACTTTTAGAGGTAATCAATTAGCATTTGTAGGAGCTACAGCTGCTCTAGAGTACAGAGAAAGTAGTAATATGGAACAGGATGTTAAAGTCAAAGAGCTTTTTTTGAAAAATTTTCTATCTCAACAAATATCACCAATCAGTGAAAACATAGCAATACGTGGAATAGGCATGATTTGGGGTATAGATTTGATAAAATTTGGTGGCAACAGTTTGGCTAAAAACATCACAATGCGTTGTTTTGAACAGGGATTAATAGTTGAAAGAGCGGGGAGAAATGATACCGTAATTAAATTATTGCCTCCTCTAACAATTGAAATGTCTACCTTAAAGAAAGGTTGTTCAATTATGGAAGCAGCTTTTAATGAATGTGTGTAAAGCAGATTTAAACCTAAATATTAATATTGTTATAGCAGTTTTGCTAAAATAGCCAACTTAAATCAGGTAAAAATGATGACTACAACATTAGAAGCCCAAGAGTTATTTTCTCAAAAAATCTACTGGTTAAACAAACTCTCTGGAGAGCTATCAGAAACGAATCTTATACAGGATTATGTTAGACCCTCCCAGTATATTGGTAAAAATAAAAGCCATAATTTTGAGTTACCTAATTACTTATCTCAAGCAATAATCAAGTTAACTAAAGGGTCTTACTTTTTGGTCTACTTAATACTTTTATCAGCATTCAAGATACTGCTGCAAAAGTACACTAGAAATAATGACCTTATCGTCGGAATACCAGTATATAAAAAAATAGATGGTATAAATCTAGATTATTTAAACGATCAGGTTATTCCCTTACGTACTCAGCTAAGTAATGAAATTACATTTAAAAATTTTCTCATTCAAGTAAAAGATGCTGCAATTGAAGCTTACAGCCATCAAGACTATTGTCTTGATGAGTTAATGAAATTATTAAATTTACCCCAAAGTCAGAATCGCTGTCAAATTTTTGATATAGTCGTATTATTAGAAAATATCCACAGTAAAACTGAATTAGCAAAACTTAATAATGATATTACCATTTGTTTTCTTATAGAAAATGATGTTATTAGTGGCTCTATAGAGTATAGTGAACTCATTTTTAATGATGAAAATATTAAATTAATGAGTCATTATTACATAAATGTTATTGAAAGTATTGTTATTAATATTGATATAAAAATATCAGATATCGTTTTTCTAAAGGACTGCGATAAACATCAAGTACTGGAACAATATAATAACAATATTCAAGAATACCCAATTACACAAACAATAAATGAATTGTTTGAAAAGCAAGTAGAGAAAACACCTAACAATATAGCTGTCGTTCATGAAGAAACTAAGTTAACTTATCAAGAACTAAATGAAAAAGCTAATCAGTTAGCTATCATGTTGCGTAAACTAGGAGTAAGTAAAGGTGAATTTGTTGGGATATTTAAAGACCGCAATATAAATTTTCTTGTTGCTATTATCGCTATATATAAGGCAGGCGGAGCTTACGTACCTATTGATAGTAATTATCCGTCAGATAGAATTGAATATATGTTGTCTAATAGCGAAGTAAGGTTTCTATTAACTGACTTTTGTTTATTAAATAACATAACAGAATTGATAGATAATTCTTCTCAATTGAAATCTATTATTTGTTTAGATTATATTGTTCCAAAAAATATACAGTTTTTCCAAAACCAACAATTAACAATATACGATAAACTTGATTTCAGTAATCTTTGCAAAGATAATTTAGAGCAAGTAAATGATGCTGTTGACCCGGCTTATATGCTCTATACCTCCGGTTCTACAGGACTACCCAAGGGAGCAATAGTTAGACATGATGGTGCAGTTAATCATATTTATGCCCAATTTGATGAGTTAGAGTTAACAGAGGAATTTTGTTTTCTCCAAAGCGCTCCTTCTTCCACAGATATTTCTGTCTGGCAATTTTTGGCACCACTTTTAATTGGTGGAAAAACTATAATTGTAGATATCGAAACTGTTGCGATTCCCGAACAATTATTTAAAGCACTGAAATCAAAAAAAATTACAGTTGTTGAATTAGTCCCAGCATTATTTGGGGGCTTACTTGAATATACTTCCCAATTATCAAACCATGAAAGGGTATTACCTGATTTAAAATGGATGATGTTATCAGGTGAATCTGTATCGGGTAAATGGGTAAATAAGTGGCTTGAGATATACCCCCGTATTAGAATTGCTAATGCTTATGGTCCCACTGAAGCGGCTGATGATATCACCCAGTTTATCGTTAATAAGCCTTTTCCGGAAAATCAGCGAGCAGTTCCAATTGGTAAACCATTAGCAAACTTAAATCTTTACATTCTTGATGAGAAGATGCAACTATTACCCATTGGCGCTCTTGGAGAGATTTGTGTATCGGGAATAGGTGTGGGTGATGGCTACTGGAAGAATGAAGAAAAAACCAATTTTAGCTTTGTTCCTAACCCGTTTACAGATGCTAGGAAGAACTTACCAGGAAATCGCAAAGATTTAATTTACAAAACTGGAGATTTAGGAAGGTGGCTTCCTGATGGGAATATAGAATTCCTCGGGCGCATTGACAATCAAGTGAAGATTCGCGGTTTTCGCATTGAACTTGCAGAAATCGAGGCATTTTTGGGTCAGCACGACGCAGTTAGGGAAGCTGTAGTTGTAGTTCGAGAAGATGAACCTGATGATAAACGCTTGGTGGCTTATGTTGTGCCTAAGTTTAAGTTTGATCGGGATACCTTAGCAAGTGGCGAACTAATCCAACAGTTACGTGATTTTCTTGAAGAAAAGCTACCAGGGCATATGGTACCTTCTGCGATTGTACAGCTAGAAGCATTGCCCCTAGCCCCTAGTGGTAAAATAGATCGCAGCGCATTACCTGTACCAAGTTTCAAAAATGAGTCAGAGTTAGGCTTTGTTGCACCTCGTACTCCCACAGAAGAGATAGTTGCTGATATTTGGGGTCAGGTATTAAAGCACAAGCATGTCGGTATTCACGATAATTTCTTTGATTTGGGTGGACATTCTTTACTCGCAACCCAGGTTATTTCTAGGTTACGAGAAGCTTTTAAGATTGAGTTGCCTTTACGCAGTTTATTTGAATCACCGACTATTGCTCAATTGGTAGAAGATATCGAGAAGATGCTGACAGTTCAACGACTACAGCTTGTTCCAACGAATAGGTTAGACAGTGACCGTGAGGAGATAGAATTATGAAAACTACTGAAGAGTTTTTGTCTTACCTTTGCAGTTTGGATGTCAAGCTTTGGGTTGAAGAGAATCGCTTACACTGTAGCGCTCCAAAAGATGTGCTGACACCAGTTATCAAGGAAGAACTTGCTGAACGCAAAGAAGATGTCCTTGCTTTTATACGCAATAACAGCGTAGCTTTAGTTGCTGATAAACAGCCTATTCGCCCAGTAAAACGGCAGGAAAATTTACCACTATCATTTGCCCAACAACGACTGTGGTTTTTAGCTCAATTAGAACCAGACAGCCCATTCTACAATCTTCCTGCTGCTGTTCGCCTAGAAGGAGAATTAAATGTAGAAGCATTACAACAAACTTTCAACGAAATTATCAATCGCCATGAAGCGTTACGAACCAATTTCCAAATAATAGAGGGCCAAGCAGTAGCTGTCATCTCTGAAGAAAAGCCCCTAAATTTATCAATATTCAATATTAGCGAGTTACCTGCAAATAAACAAGAAGCCGAAGTCAAAAAACTGGCTTTTCAAGAAGCACAACAACCTTTTGACTTAAAAAGCGACCTGTTATTGCGGATAAAACTATTACGTCTTAGTAAGCAAGAACATATTGTATTATTGACAATGCACCACATGGTCTCTGACGGTTGGTCAACAGGTGTACTGGTGCAAGAATTAGCAACACTTTATCCAGCTTTCTGTAATAGACAAGCCTTTCTACGAGACGCTACGCGAAGATCATTGCCGAAACTGCCAATACAGTACGTAGACTTCGCAGCTTGGCAACGACAATGGCTGCAAGGAGAGGTATTAAAATCTCAAATTTCTTACTGGCTTAAGCACTTAGAGAACGCACCGAGAGTACTGGATTTACCCACAGACTACCCAAGACCAGCAATTCAGACTTTCGGAGGTGCGACCTACTCATTTGAGCTATCAAAAGAATTATCCGCAACCCTAAATAAATTGAGTCAGCAGCAGGGAAGTACCTTATTTATGACCCTGCTGGCAGCTTTCCAAATACTGCTATGGCGTTATACTCTTAGCGAAGATATTGTAGTCGGTTCGCCCATCGCTAACCGCAACCGAGCAGAAATAGAAGGGTTAATTGGATTTTTTGTCAATACCTTAGTACTGCGAACTAACTTGGCAGGAAATCCCAGCTTTGAAGAGCTACTAAAACAGGTGCGGGAAGTAGCACTAGGAGCTTATGCACATCAGGATTTGCCTTTTGAGTTGTTAGTTGAGCAACTACAACCACAGCGAGACTTAAGCCATACGCCACTATTTCAAGTGATGTTTGTGCTTCAGAATGCACCGATGTCTGCCTTAGAGTTGGCTGGTTTGACTTTAACTCCCTTGGAAAGCGATACTGGTACTGCTCAGTTTGATTTAACCCTATCGATGACACAAACAGAGTCGGGGTTAGTTGGAAGTATAGAATACAATACTGATTTATTTGAAGAAAATACGATCTGTCGGATGTCTGGACATTTCCAGACCTTGCTTAAAGAGATTAGTGTAAATCCGAAGCTACGGCTTTCAGAATTATCACTGCTAACAGAATCTGAAAAACGTCAATTACTGCTGGAGTGGAATAATACAGAAGTTGAGTATCCTAAAGAGCAATGTATCCATCAGTTGTTCGAGGCGCAAGTAGAGAGTACACCTGATGCAGTAGCAGTAGTGTTTGAAGACCAACAGCTAACCTACAGTGAACTAAATGCTAAAGCTAATCAATTAGCACACTATTTGCAAAAGCTAGGAGTAAAACCAGAGGTATTGGTAGGGATTTGTGTAGAGCGATCGCTCTCTATGCTCATCGGACTATTAGCCATCCTCAAAGCAGGTGGTGCATATGTACCCTTAGATCCAGCCTATCCACCAGAACGTTTAGCCTTCATATTGCAGGATGCTCAGGTGTCAGTACTACTAACACAGCAGCACCTGATAGAGAATTTGCCACAACGCCAAACAAGGGTTGTTTGTCTAGATACAGATTGGGAAAACGTAGCTCAACAAAGCTCACAAAACCCAATTAGTGAATCTACAATTGATAACCTAGCTTACATCATCTATACCTCTGGCTCAACAGGTCAACCCAAGGGTGTCTTAGTCAATCACAGCAATGTTGTTCGTCTGTTAGCAGCAACTGAACATTGGTATAACTTTAACCAACATGATGTTTGGACACTCTTCCACTCCATAGCCTTTGATTTTTCCGTTTGGGAAATCTGGGGTGCGTTACTTTATGGTGGAAAATTAGTGGTAATACCGTATTGGCTGAGTCGTTCACCAGAAGACTTTTATAAATTGTTGTTAACACAGAAAGTAACAATACTCAACCAGACACCTTCAGCTTTCAGCCAACTGATACAAGTAGAGGAATTATTGGCAAATAGTAACAACTTAGCCCTACGAAAAGTTATTTTTGGTGGGGAAGCATTGCAAATTGAAAGCTTAAGACCTTGGTTTGAGCGTCATGGTGACCAATCACCAGAGTTAATCAATATGTACGGCATTACAGAAACTACTGTACATGTGACATATCGTCCATTAACAATGGCAGACTTAGAAGTAGCATCAGCAAGTTTAATCGGTCGTCCAATTGGTGACTTACAAGTTTACTTACTAGATAGATATAGGCAGCCAGTACCCATAGGAGTACCAGGTGAAATGTATATTGGTGGTGCTGGTGTGGTCAGGGGTTATTTAAACCGACCAACACTAACTTCTGAAAGATTTATTCCTAATTGCTTTAGTAATAAACCCAATGCGCGTCTTTATAAAACCGGCGATTTAGCTCGATATTTACCCAATGGAGACATTGAGTATTTAGGTCGCATTGATAATCAAGTTAAAGTACGTGGTTTCAGAATTGAACTAGGAGAAATTGAGGCAATCATTAGCCAACACCCAGCAGTACGAGAAACTGTAGTTGTAGTCAACGAAGCTTCAGCAGACTCTCAACGAATAGTCGCCTATGTAGTTGCTCAAAGAGAGCAAACATTGATAATTCCCGAACTACGTAACTTTTTAGAATCAAAGTTGCCAAACTACATGGTGCCAACAGCTTTTATCACACTAGAAGCACTACCACTCACACCTAATGGTAAAGTCGATCGCAAAGCACTAAAAGCACCTGATACAGCACGCCCCGAATTGGAAACAGTTTATCAACCACCGCAAACTGAAATAGAAAAAACTATTGCTGATATTTGGCAAGAAGTACTTAATATTGAGGACGTAGGAATCCATGATAACTTCTTTCAAATCGGTGGTCATTCGCTGCTTTTAGTTCAAGTTCATAGTAAATTGCAAAAAACATTTCAAAGAGATTTTATCTTGGTAGAAATGTTTCAACATCCAACCGTAGGTCACCTAGCTAGATATTTTAGTCAGGAAGCAAAAGAAGAAATATCTTTTATCAAACATTCTCATATTCCTGAAGGTAGGACAGCTTCATTACAGCGTCGAAAACAAGCCAGAAAAGAACACCGGACAGCAATCAAGGAAGGCGGAGTTTCATCTCAATCAGGTGAACAAAATTTATAAAATTAAAAAAACTAGCCGCAAAGAACACAGAGAAATAAAAAATTGAGAGTTTTTTTGCGTCAGTCCTAAATAGTATTAGCAATGCAGAATAAAAATTACCTATCGAAGGAGACAAAATGACATTAAGTGAAAAACAGTTTTTATCCACAAATAATTTTTCTCAAACTGAGCGAATATTACATTCGGAAATTGGTGAGTATGTAAAACAAATGTTCGTACCTACTCTGGGTAAATCTATTGAAACCCAGATAGATGAGATAGTTAATGATTTTTCTGAAGAATTTTTAATCACAAAAAATCCAAATACCAATATTGACATTGATTTGATAATCAGAAATTTTGGCGAGAGCAAAATACCTTTAGAACCTACTGACTTTGAAAGCTATTTCCAGTACTTAGGTGATAACGTTATTTCTCACTCCATACACACATCTTCGCCACAATTTATCGGTCATATGACCTCAGCACTTCCTTCTTTTGTCCGACCTCTAGCCAAACTAATGACAGCAATGAATCAAAACGCTGTCAAAATAGAGACTGCTAAAGCTTTGAGCTTTTATGAACGTGAAGCTTTAGCAATAATGCATCGACAAATTTATAGTTTTCCCGATAATTTTTACACCCAGCATATTCAAAATAATCAGAGTACATTAGGAGTTTTAACTTCTGGTGGTACAACAGCCAATATCACAGCCCTGTGGTGTGCTAGAAATAAATCGTTGGGAGCTAAAAATGAGTTTTTAGGCATAGAAAAAGCAGGTTTAACAGCAGCCCTAAATTTTTATGGCTACAAAGGAGCAGTTGTCATTGGCTCTGAATTGATGCATTTTTCTTTTGATAAAGCTGCCGATTTAATGGGCATTAGTACGCAAAATGTCATGAGAGTAGCGGTTGACTCTAACAATCGAGTTAACATACAAGCACTACGTCAAGCTGTTGCAGAATGCCGCGAAAAAAACTTACATATCATAGCCATTGTCGCCATTGCTGGAACTACAGATTCTGGTAGTATCGATTCGCTAGAAGATATTGCCGAGATAGCCCAAGAAAATAATATACATTTTCATGTAGATGCTGCTTGGGGTGGTCCAATTATCTTTTCTCGGAAACATCAACATAAGCTTGCTGGTATTGAAAAAGCTGATTCAGTAACCATTGATGGACATAAACAATTGTATTTACCAATGGGTATTGGTATGGTCTTTTTCCGCGATCCTTATCTAGCTTCTTCAATAGAAAAACAGGCTAGTTATACCATGCGTAAGGGATCGTTTGATTTAGGTAAACGTGCTTTGGAAGGTTCTCGACCTGGCATGGCTTTATTTTTACACGCTGGTTTAAAGCTAATTGGGCTTAAGGGATATGAGTTTTTAATTGATGAAGGAATCAGAAAAACTCAATACATGGCTGCTCGTATTTCAGCTATGCCCGAATTTGAATTATTGGCAGAACCTGATACCAATTTGTTGATTTATCGGTATATCCCCGAGGAATTTAGAGAAGCTATTGCCAATAAAAACTTAACAGAAATAGATAATCAAATTGTCAATAATTTTAATGAACATTTGCAAAAGATGCAGCGTCATATTGGTCGCACTTTTATCTCACGAACGACAAAAAATACTATCAAGTTTGATCGAGAAATTACTGTAATTGCCATGCGAGCTGTAATTGCCAATCCATTAACTACTGAAGAAGATATTGATGCAGTTTTAAATGACCAGATTCAGATTGCTTCGGGAATTTCAATTAACAAACTTCGGCGGGTTTAAGTCCCCGGCTACAAAAGAAGTCGCAAGTTTTGGGCTGCTTGTCTTTATCCCCGTTACAAAACTGTACTTCCGACTTCTTTAACTAATTCTCATTCAATGCTTTAACATTAAACAAAAATATTTAGGTTCGGACTTTCACTTATGGATATAGCAAATAAAGACGAAATTGCTATTATTGGTATGGCAGGTCGTTTTCCTGGAGCAAATAAAGTTGATAGTTTTTGGAAAAACCTGCGGGATGGTGTAGAGTCAATTTCTTTTTTCACAAATGAGGAACTAATATCTGCTGGGGTAGACCCATCATTGCTTAACGATCCAAATTACGTGAAAGCAAGCGGTATATTAGAAAATATAGATTTATTTGATGCTTCATTTTTTGGCTTTTCTCCCAGAGAAGCTGAAATTACAGACCCACAGCACCGGCTTTTTCTAGAATGTGTTTGGTCAGCTTTAGAAAATGCTGGCTATAATTCGGAAACTTATGACGGTTCAATTGGTATTTTCGCTGGTGTCAGCCCAAGTACATACCTACTTTCAAATTTATATTCCAATCGAGATTTGATGGAATCGCTAGATGGTCATCAACTTTTGATTGGAAACGATAAAGACTTTTTACCCACGCAGATTTCTTATAAATTAAACTTGAGAGGGCCAAGTATTAACGTCCAAACTGCTTGCTCGACATCATTAGTTGCTGTGCATTTAGCTTGCCAAAGTTTACTCAATGGTGAAAGTGATATTGTTTTAGCAGGGGGTGTTACTGTTACAACGCTGCAAAAAATTGGTTACCAATATCAGCAAGGAGGAATTCAATCTCCTGACGGTCATTGCCGAGCTTTTGATGCTCAAGCCAAAGGAACCAATGGTGGCAATGGTTTAGGTGTAGTGGTATTGAAAAGATTAGAAGATGCTATTGCTGATGGTGATTTTATCCATGCAGTAATCAAGGGTTCAGCTGTTAATAACGATGGTTCTTTAAAGGTTGGATATACAGCCCCTAGTGTTGATGGTCAAAGAGAAGTAATTTTAGAAGCTTTAGCTTTGGCTGGAGTCGAGCCTGAGACTATTAATTATATAGAAGCACACGGTACAGGAACCATTTTAGGAGATCCGATTGAAATTAAAGCTCTCACACAAGCTTTTCGTGTTAGCACAAATAAAAAAAGTTTTTGTGCTATTGGTTCAGTGAAGACTAATATTGGGCATTTGGATGCAGCAGCGGGTGTGACAGGATTAATTAAAACAGTCCTGGCATTAAAACATCAACAAATACCTCCTAGTTTGCACTTTCAGGAACCAAATCCACAAATAGATTTTGCTAATAGTCCGTTTTACGTCAACACTAAATTATCAGAGTGGCAAACTAATGGTACACCTAAAAGAGCAGGTGTCAGTTCTTTTGGCATTGGTGGGACTAATGCCCATGTGATTTTAGAAGAAGCTCCAATAATTCCGGCTTCGAGTTCCTCGCGTCCTTGGCAATTGTTAGTTCTTTCAGCCAAAACCAGCACGGCTTTAGAAACAGTAACCGCCCAACTAAGTGCCCATTTGCAGCAAAATTCTGAGATTAATTTGGCTGATGTTGCATACACCCTACAAGCAGGTCGTCAAGCTTTTAATCATCGCCGCATAGTCCTTTGTAGTAACGTTAAAGACGCAGTTAAAGCGCTAGCTGACCTCGAACCACAACACGTTTTTACTAACTACTACAAGCCTAGTCACTGTCCAGTTATCTTCATGTTTTCAGGACAAGGAACGCAATATGTAAATATGGCAAAGGAATTATACGAAAGGGAAGCAACATTTAAAAAACATATAGATAATTGCGCTGTTATATTGCAATCTTACCTTGGTATTGATATTCGTTGCCTACTTTATCCCAAGGAACAAGATATTGAAACTGCTGCTTTTCAACTACAACAAACAGCTTTTACCCAAAGTGCATTATTTGTCATTGAATATGCCCTCGCTCAATTATTCATGGAATGGGGGATACGTCCAGAAGCAATGATTGGTCACAGCATTGGGGAATATGTTGCAGCCACAATAGCCGGTGTATTTTCTTTAGAAGATGCATTAGCAATTGTGGCAGAAAGAGGACTAATAATGCAACAATTATCCACAGGAAGTATGCTGGCAATTAAACTTCCAGAAAAAGACGTACAGTTACTTTTAGAAACAGAGACATTATATAAATATTCTCTACAATTAGCAGTTATTAATAGCCCATCTTCATGTGTTGTTTCTGGAACAAATGAGGCAGTTGCTACACTACAAAAACAATTATCCTCTCAAGAAATTGAATGTCGTCTGTTGCACACATCTCATGCGTTCCATTCTGTGATGATGTCACCAATATTAGAGGAGTTTGTGCAGTGGGTAAGTAAATTTAAACTGAATCCGCCTCGGATACGCTTTATTTCCAATGTAACTGGTAGTTGGATTACAAATGAACAAGCCACAAATCCCAGTTATTGGGGCGAACATTTACGAGAAACTGTGAGATTTTCAAATGGTATATCCCAATTGATACAGCAGTTTGAAGGCGTTTTTCTGGAGGTTGGCCCAGGACATACTTTAAGCACATTCACAAAACAGCATTTAAATAGAAATTCTAAACAGGTGGTGTTGACTTCCTTACGCCATGTCAAAGAACAAGTATCAGATAGTAACTTGTTGTTGCAAACATTAGGTCGCCTGTGGCTTAGGGGTGTAAATATCAATTGGTCAGGATTTTATACTCACGAATTCCGTCATCGTTTACCTTTACCTACATATCCCTTTGAACGACAAAGATATTGGATTGAGCCTCAAAAGTCAGTACAAGAAAAAAATGGCGATGTCTACGACGGGCTAAGCCTACGCACTCTAGAATTATTGGCTAAAAAACCTGACATAGCCGACTGGTTTTATATTCCTTTTTGGAAGCCTTCTTTACCTCCACTACATCTCCAATATCAAGAATTAGTATCTGATAAATCTAGCATTTTAGTGTTTGTGGATGAATGTGGTTTGGGTATCCAATTAGTAAAGGAATTAAAAAAACAAACCCAGGATGTAATTACTGTAAATTTTGGTGACAATTTTACTATAGTAAATAATTTTGAATATATTATTAATCCAAAAAATCAGCGTGATTACGATATTCTTATACAGAAAATTTTCAATCAAAAACAAGTAATAAAAAACATTGTCCATTTATGGAATGTCACACCTAATACTAACCAAAAATTAGAAATTAATACAATTAATCAAGGTCAAACAAGAGGATTTTACAGTCTCCTATTTCTTGCCCAAGCTTTGGGGAAACAAGAAACGACTGATGATTTAGAAATTACAGTTATTTCTAATGGTCTACAGTCAGTAACAGAAAATGAAATCTTGTGTCCAGAAAAAGCCACTTTACTTAGCCCAATTAAAGTTATATCTCAAGAATATTCAAATATAAACTGTCGGAGTATTGATGTTATTCTTCCAGAATGTGGAAGTTGGCAAGAAGAAAAACTTTTAGAACAATTGCTGGCGGAATTGAAAGTTCATGATTCTGAAAAACTCATTGCTTATCGAGGTTTGAATCGTTGGCTGCAAACTTTTGAGCCAGTGCGCTTTGAGAAAAGTAAAATCGAAAAGCCTCGACTCAGAGAAAAAGGAGTTTATTTAATTACAGGTGGACTGGGTGGTATTGGACTTGTTTTGGCTGAATATCTGGCTCGAAATGTACAAGCAAAACTTGTATTGATAGGACGTTCTACGTTACCTAAAAAATCCGAATGGGAACAATGGCTCAATACTCATGATGAAACTGATAGCACTAGTCATAAAATTCAGAAAGTTCAAGAACTAGAACATTTAGGTGCAGAAGTTTTAATGGTGAGTGCTGATGTGAGCAATATTCAAGAGATGCAAAATGTCATTGTTCAAGCTGAACAGCAATTTGGTCAAATAAATGGTGTTATTCATGCTGCTGGGATTGTTGAAGGGAAATCTTTTGCAGCAATTGAAAATATCACTCAAGTTGATTGTCAGCAACAATTTCAACCCAAAGTATATGGACTTTTAGCTTTAGAACAGGTTTTAGGAAATAGAGAGCTTGATTTTTGTTTATTACTATCTTCATTGTCTTCTGTGTTAGGAGGATTAGGGTTTGTTGCTTACTCAGCAGCTAATATCTTTATGGATGCTTTTGTACACCAACATAATCGAAATCACCCTGTTTCATGGACTAGCATAAGTTGGGATGGCTGGCAAACTGAAAAATTAGATGCACAAAATACAACAGTAGGTGAAAGTTTGACAGAACTGGCTATTACATCGGAAGAAGGAGCGATCGCTTTTGCAAGGATTTTAAATTTCGGCGTATTAAATCAGATAGTTGTTTCCACTGGAGAACTTCAAGCAAGAATTAAGCAATGGATTAAGCTTGAATCCTTGCAACAAGAAACAGAGAGCAATTTATTACTACATTCTAGACCGGATTTGCAAAATCCTTATGTTGTTCCTAGTAATCAAATTGAACAAGAAATCGCCAATATTTGGCAAGAAGTTCTCGGAATAAAAAATGTAGGTCTTCATGATAATTTTTTTGAATTAGGAGGAGATTCTTTATTAATAATTCAGGTTCGCAGTAAAATACTCAAATTATTAAATAAAACTTTATCAATTGCCGATTTCTTTGAATATTCGACCATAAGTACTTTAGCTGAATATATCGGTGGAAAGCAGATTGAAGAACCGATATTTCAACAAGCTGATGACCGTGCTAGCAGAAAAGAAGCAGCTATGCAGGAAAAACGACAATTAATGAAGCAAAGGAGAAAAATAGATGTCTAATCAACAAATGGATGATTCTATTAAAGGCATAGCTGTCATTGGTATAGTTGGTCGTTTTCCCGGAGCCAAAAATGTTGATGAATTTTGGCAAAATTTGTGCGAGGGACGGGAGTCAATTTCTTCTTTCAGTAATGAGGAATTAGAGGCTTCAGGTGTAAATCCAGCTTGGTTAAGTAATCCTCAATATGTAAAAGCTGGCGCTATTTTGTCAGATATTGAGATATTTGATGCTTCTTTTTTTGATTTATCACCAAGGGAAGCTGAAACCATAGATCCTCAGCATCGTATTCTTCTAGAATGTGCTTGGGAAGCTTTGGAAAATGCTGGTTATGAACCTGCTTCAGGCACAGGTTTGACGGGTGTTTATGTCGGAAGCAATATGAGTTCTTACTTTCTAGGAAATTTAAGTTCTCATCCTGAGTTAATTGAATCGATGGGTCTTCCGATTATATATAACAACAGTCAAGATTTTGCTGCTACACGAGTTTCATATAAATTGAATCTTAAAGGCCCAAGCATCAATATTCAAACTTCTTGTTCTACATCATTGGTAGCCGTTCACTCAGCCTGTCAAGGATTGCTAAATTATGAGTGCGATATGGCTTTAGCTGGTGGTATTTCTATCGAATCTCTGCGAAAAGAAGGTTATTTTTACCAAGAAGGGGGTATCACTTCTCCTGATGGTCATTGTCGCGCCTTTGATGCTAGTTCTAAAGGAACTGTTTTTGGGGATGGAGTCGGTATTGTCGTCCTTAAGAGATTAGAAGATGCTTTGGCAGAAGGTGACTATATCTATGCAGTAATCAAAGGTTCAGCTATTAATAATGATGGTGCTGCTAAGGTTGGATATACAGCTCCTAGTGTGGCTGGTCAAGCTGAGGTGATTGCTGAGGCTCAGGCGATCGCCGACGTTACTCCGGAAACAATCACTTACATCGAAACTCATGGAACTGGTACGCAATTGGGAGATCCGATTGAAATTAGTGCCTTGAAAAAAGTATTTGCACGGACTCAAGAAAAGGGATTTTGCGCGATCGCATCAGTAAAAACCAATGTTGGACACTTAAATACAGCATCCGGTATAGCAGGACTAATCAAAACAGTTCTGGCATTAAAACATAAACAAATACCTCCAAGTTTACACTTTGAACAACCCAACCCAGAGATAGACTTTGCCAATAGTCCTTTTTACGTCAACACGAAATTATCAGAGTGGCAAAGCAATGCTACACCCAACAGAGCAGGTGTAAGCTCTTTTGGCATTGGCGGGACTAATGCCCATGTGGTTTTAGAAGAAGCTCCACTAATTGAAGCTTCCAGCGCTTCCCGTCCTTGGCAATTGTTACTGCTTTCAGGCAAAACCGATACGGCTGTGGAAACCGCAACAGCCCAACTATCTACTTACTTGCAGCAAAATCCTGACATTAATCTACCTGATGTTGCTTACACCCTAAAAGTGGGTCGTCGGGGTTTTGACTATCGCCGTATACTAGTTTGTCAAGATGTAAGTGATGCAGTAAAAACGCTGAGTTATTTCCATCCAGAACGTATTTTTACTTACCAACGCCAGTCAAATCATTGTCCAGTTATCTTCATGTTTTCCGGACAAGGGGCGCAATATGCAAACATGGGAAGGGAATTATACGAAATCGAACCAACATTTAAAAAATATATAGATACTTGCGCTGTTATTTTGCAACCGCAACTCAATCTTGATATTCGTCATATACTATTTCCCCAACAAGAACAAATTGAAGCAGCTACTCAACAACTACAACAAACAGTGCTTACTCAACCAGCATTATTTGTTATTGAATACGCCTTAGCTCAGTTATTTATGTCTTGGGGTGTGCTACCTGCGGCGATGATTGGTCATAGTATTGGGGAATATGTAGCAGCCACAATTGCAGGTGTATTTTCTTTAGAAGATGCTTTAGGAATTGTGGCAAAAAGAGGACAACTTATGCAACAGTTATCCCCAGGAAGTATGCTAGCAATTAGACTACCGGAAAAAGATGTGCAACTGCTGCTGGATGGAAACGAGTTATATCGAGAATCTCTACAAATTGCAGTAATTAATAGCCCATCTTCCTGTGTCGTATCGGGAATAAACGATGCTGTTGCGGCCCTAGAAAAACAATTATCCTCTCAAGAAGTTGAATGTCGTCAGTTGCATACATCTCATGCGTTCCATTCTGTGATGATGGAACCGATATTGTCAGCATTTGCTGAGGCGATTAAAACAGTTAAATTAAGTCCACCCAAGATACGCTTTATTTCCAATGTGACTGGTAGTTGGATTAGTTCTGAACAAGCGACAAGTCCAGATTATTGGTGTCAGCATCTACGACAAACCGTGAGATTTTCGGATGGCATATTGCAATTAATACAACAGTTTGAAGGTGTGTTTCTGGAGGTGGGGCCGGGACGAACTTTGGGCACCTTAGCAACGCAGCATTTAGAGAAAGATGCTAAACAACAGATATTGACATCGTTACGCCATGCTAAGGAGCAACAATCGGATGTTTGCTTTTTATTGCAAACATTGGGTCGGTTGTGGCTTGCGGGTGTAGAAATTGATTGGTCGGGTTTTTATGCTCATGAACAGCGTCATCGTTTGCCTTTACCCACTTATCCTTTTGAGCGACAACGCTACTGGATTGATGCGAAATCGTCATCGCATTCCGTAAACATCAAACCGACGACATTAGATCAAAAGCAAGATATTGGCGACTGGTTCTATGTTCCCTCATGGAAGCGTTCTTTACTGATTTATACATCATCCGAAGAAATCAACTCTACAAATGAAGAAAAATGGCTATTTTTTATGGATGATTTGGGAGTAGGGGAGCAACTAATTAATAAGTTAAGAAATCAGGGGAAAAGTATAATTATTGTTAAGCAAGGAGATGAGTTTAGTAAACTAAGTGAGGGTATCTATACAATTGCTCCATGTATAAATGAAGATTATGATAAGTTATTACAAGAACTAATATCATTAGGTCAAAGTCCTGAAAAAATCGTTTATTTATGGAGTCTAAGTAATCTTGATAACCGCCCATCGGTAAAATATTCAGAATTTAAAAGCCTACTATTTTTAACCCAGAGCCTTAGCAGACTAAAAATTAGTGCTCACCTACAACTTAGGGTGATATCAAACAACGTTCAAGAGGTTAATGGGAATGAAGAACTAAACCCAGATAAAGTTGCAATATTAAGTTTATGTAAGGTAATTCCTCAAGAGTATCCCAATATTAGCTGTCAGTGCATTGATATTGCTTTAACTAACAGCAGAAACTTAGAAGAAAGACAAGAAAATTGTGAGAGTAATCTTATTGACAAACTTCTGAACGAGTTAACATCTGTATCCTTAGATACGGTAGTTGCTTATCGCGATCGCCACCGATGGGTACAAATATTTGAGCCAGTTCACGTAGAGTCAATAGTTGAGGGAAAAATACCTTTAAGAAAACAAGGTGTTTACTTTTTTCCTGGTGGGTTAGAAAATATTGAGGTTGTGCTTGCGGAATATTTAACAAAAACTTTCCAAGCAAAACTCATATTTATTGAAGATGTTAAATTTCCAGAGCAAGATCATTTCTCACAATGGCTTGAAACTCATCCTCAAGATGATGAAGTGAGTCTCAAAATACAGCAAGTTTCAGCATTAGAAAAATTAGGTGCAGAAGTTTTGTTATTACGTGCCTATACCACTAATTACGAGCAGATGCATCAAGCTCTTGCATCTGCAAATGTTAAACAAATTAATGGCGTAATTTATTCAACTGGAATCAAGCGCGATAACCTATTTGCTTCTATTCCCGAAATTACTGAAATAGAATTTGAAAATATATTAGAATCACAAAGTAGTAAGATTCTAGTATTAGAACAAGTCTTACAGGATTTGAAGATAGATTTTTGTATCATTTTTTCTTCTTTGTCTTGCATTTTAGGAGGATTTGGGTTAGGCTTATATTCAGCAGCTAACCAATTCATCGATACTTTTAGCAATCGGCATAATCAAAAGACTTCTTTGCCGTGGTATGTTATAAATTGGGATAAATTCCAACCGAATGTAAGTCAGGTAGAAACAGCACCGGATAGATTATCTGGAGCAAAATTAGCTATCACCCCAATAGAAGCAGTAGAAGTATTTAAACGAGTTTTTTCTTTAAGGGAAGTAACTCAGATTATTGTTTCTACAGTAGACATTAATACTAGTAAAAATCATACAATTAGCCTGGAATCTTTGGTGGATTCAAAATCTACTAATCAATTAGATTCATCGTCACGCTACTCTCGACCAAGCCTAAGTAATTCCTATGTTGCCCCCACAAATGAGTTGGAAAAACAAATTACAGAGATATGGCAAGAGGTACTTAGGATTACAGAAATCGGTATTTACGACAACTTCTATGAGTTAGGGGGTGACTCCCTAATTGCAACTCAATTAGTGTCTCGATTGCGAGCAAAATTCCCTGTAGACTTACCACTGCGCGACCTGTTATTAGAAGCGATGATACCAATTAAGCAGGCAAAAATAGTTGAGCAACTTTTGTTGGAAAAAATAGAGGAATTATCTGAAGAAGAGACAAAATCTTTTTTAGCTAATATTGTAGATAATTGAGGAACAGTTTATGTCTTTAGTCGATAATGTTGCAAATTACAATCCTATAGCTTGAAAGCATTACTATGCAATAATAACAGTCATTATTTATACAATAATGGATAATACAGCAATGGATAAAAAATATTCTAATTTATCACCAGCGAAAAAAGCCCTTTTAGAAAAATGGAAAGGGGGAAAACTTCAAGCTGATGTGATTCCTAAACGTCAAGATTGCCAGAATATTCCCTTATCTTTTTCCCAACAAAGGCTGTGGTTTATTGACCAGCTTTATCACGGCAGTTCGTTCTACAATATTCCTATAGCTTTTCACATACAAGGAAACCTCGATATTGCAGCACTTGAGCAAAGCTTGAATGAAGTTCTTAAGCGTCATGAAGTTTGGCGGACAAATTTTAGGCTTGTGAATGGAGAGCCAATACAAGAAATTTCTCCTCAATCTACTTGGGATGTATCTATTATTAACATAGAATATTTATCTGGTAAAGATTGGGAAGCCGAAGTTAAACAATTTGCAGCAGAGTCAGCAAAACAACCTTTTAATTTGGCTAAAGGGCTATTAGTGAGGGCTACTTTACTGCGATTGAATGAAGAAGAACACGTTTTGCTTGTGACCATGCATCACATTATTACAGATGGATGGTCTTGCGATGTGTTCCTGCGCGAACTGTCAACGCTGTATGCTGCTTTCTCAAAAAATCAACCTTCCCCCTTACCCGAACTCCCGATTCAGTATGCAGATTTTTCCATTTTGCAACGCGATCGCCTCAAAGGTGAATTCCTCGCAACCCAATTAAATTATTGGAAGCAGCAACTTCAAGGTGAACTGCCTGTACTACAATTACCTACAGACCGTCCACGCCATAACCTTACTACTTTCAGTGGTGCCAAGCAATACTTTATACTCTCTGCATCCCTAACTAATGCTCTCAAGCAATTAAGTCAGCGAGAAAACGCTACTTTATTTATGAGTTTGCTAGCAGCATTTAACATATTACTATACCGCTATACAGACCAGGAAGATATCTTAATTGGCTCTCCAATTGCTAACCGTAACCGTGCAGAATTGGAAGGGATGCTGGGTTTATTTGTTAATACTTTGGTATTACGTAATAATCTCAGTGGTAATCCCAGTTTTCGCGAACTTTTACATCGAGTACGGGAGGTGACTCTAGATGCTTATGGACATCAAGATTTGCCTTTTGAGATGCTTGTAGAAGAATTGCAACCAGAACGGGACTTAAGCCGAAATCCGCTTTATGAGGTAATGTTCGTCCTGCAAAATACTCCAGGCTGTGTAGAGGAAGTCTCTGGTTTGACTTTACGTACTTTGGAGTTTGATAGCGGTACCGCTCAACTAGACATTTTTCTATCAATGTCTGAATCTGAAGAGGGATTAGCAGGCTGTTTAGAATACAACACAGATATTTTTGAATCAGCAACAATTACCCAATTTATTAACAATTTCCAAACTTTATTAGAAAATATAGTCGCAAATCCAGAGCAGCGTCTGAGTGAATTATCCCTACTTACTGCCTCTGAGCAAGAAGAATTATTATTTAAGTTTAACCAAACTCGTGCAGATTACCCTCAAAACGTATCTCTGCATCAATTATTTGAGCAGCAAGTAGAACTAACGCCTAATTCTGTAGCACTAATTAGCGATTCTCAAGAAATAACTTATCGTCAACTGAACTATAGAGTTAATCAACTGGCACATTACTTACAGAAACAGGGTGTAACAAAAGAAACTTTGGTTGCTCTATGTTTGGAACGTAACCTAGATATGGTAGTGGGGATTTTAGCTATTCTCAAAGCTGGTGGTGCATACATTCCCCTTGACCCAAGTTATCCGGTGGAACGTTTGAATTTTATGCTCTTTGATTCCCAAGCATCGCTGTTAATTAGTAAGCAAGAAATTTTAGAAAAACTATCATTATCTGCGGCTAAAACCGTTTGCTTGGATATCGACAAAGAGGAAATTTCACAAGAAAGCTTGGAAAATCCGATTAACATTTCTGCTTGGGATTGTCTCGCTTATATTATCTACACTTCTGGGTCAACTGGAACACCCAAAGGTGTTCTTAGTACGCATCGCGGTACAGTAAACGGCTTACACTGGTTATGGAAAACCTATCCTTTCACTCTAGGCGAAGTTTGCTGTCAGAAAACAGCTATTAGTTTTGTCGATTCTGTCTGGGAAATTTTTGCTCCTTTACTTCAAGGAATTCCCACAGTAATGATCTGCAACGCAACTATACTAGACCCGCAATTGTTTATAGAATCTCTAGCACAACACAAAGTTTCTCGGATTATACTTGTACCTTCATTACTCCGACTACTTTTAGATAAGTATAGTCATTTACTTAAGAAATTAACCCACCTAAAATTCTGGATAACTAGCGGAGAAGCATTATCTGTTAAATTAGTTCAAACTTTCCGAGAATTGATGCCATTTGCAAAACTAATTAACCTTTATGGCTCATCGGAAGTTTCCGCTAATGCAACCCACTACGATACTAATTTATTACCAGAACAAGCCCACAGTGTGCCCATTGGTAGTCCAATAGATAACACTCAAATCTATGTGTTAAATCGCGATTTACAACCAACACCCATAGGAGTAATTGGAGAACTTTATCTTGGTGGTGATGGGTTAGTAAAGGGTTATTTACATCGCCCAGAATTAACCCAGGAAAGATTTATTGATAATCCTTTTATAGCCAGAGGTAAACTTTATAAAACAGGGGATTTAGTTCGATACTTCCAAGATGGTAATCTTGAGTATTTGGGTCGCCATGATGAGCAAGTAAAAATTAGGGGTTTTCGAGTAGAATTAGGTGAAATAGCAACTGCGGTCGCACAACATCCAGATGTGCAAGAATCGGTTGTAATTGCTAAGAATGATGCTCAAGGGAATCAGCGTTTGATTGCCTATGTTGTCACAGATAAGCAGGATATTAATACACAACTATTATCCTATTTACAACAGAAACTACCTAATTACATGTTGCCATCTGCTTTTATTGTAATTGATAAACTTCCGCATACACCTAATGGAAAAGTAGATAAGCGTGCGCTGCTGAGTAGTGAGATGATCCAGTCAAATACAAATAAATCCTTTATCGCCCCCCGAAATTTTACAGAATTAGCTTTAGCAAAAACTTGGGAAAATCTTCTCAATGCTAGCCCTGTTGGAGTGACGGATAACTTTTTTGACTTAGGTGGTCACTCATTTTTAGCGGTTCGCTTAATGGCTCAAATTTATGATAAATTTGAACATAATCTTCCTTTATCTACTCTTTTTGAAAACCCAACTATTGAAAAACTAGCTGCAATTGTAAGTCAACCATCTCGTAAAAGTTCTAATTCTCATCTAGTAGCAATTAACTCTTCAGGTGACAAGACACCTTTCTTCTGCATACATGGTGCTGGTGGGAATATTAGCCCATACTTTAACATATCCAGAAGCCTGGGTGAAGATTATCCATTTTATGCTTTGGAAGATAGCTTAGAACAAGATAGACCCGAAATTATTTCGGTAGAAGAAACAGCAGCTCGTTACCTGCAAGAAATTCGTAAAGTGCAACCAAATGCTCCCTATCTTCTAGGTGGTCATTGTTATGGTGGTGTATTAGCCTTTGAAATGGCAAGACAATTACATAATCAGGATGAAACTGTTGGTTTATTAGTTATTATTGATGCCATATTACCAGAAACGATAATTGAACCTACAGATGATGACGATGCTAAGTTTTTGCTTCGTATCGCCGAATCAATGAAAACCGATAGTGATGTGGATTTTTCAGTACCTTTTGAAGAACTTCGAGATTTGCCATTAACAGAAAAGTTAAATTTGATTAATAAAAAGGCAAATTTTATCTTCAGTGATGCAGAAATTCAAGATTTTCTCAATTATTATAAACTTTTCAAACTGCATGTTCAAGCAATGCGAAATTACGTTCCCCAAGTTTATCCCCAACCCATAACTATATTTAGAGCTAGTGAAGAAATAATTCATGACTTTGATAATCCAGAGTGGTCTAGTAGTGACCCTCTATTAGGTTGGGGTAAATATTCTAGTAAACCCATTAAAACTGTTGATATTTTAGGGGACCATTTCTCGATTCTCGTTGAACCTCATATCCAAGATTTAACTAAACAGTTGAAAAGATGTATTGATAATGCTGTGTGCAATCTAAATTGATAATGGCAGTAAACAAATTATGCAACTACCCCCAGGACCAAAAACTCCTTCTTGGTTAATAGGTCTGCAATTCGAGACTAATCCCTTTGGTTATATGGATGCGATTTCCAAACGTTATGGTGATATTGTCACTCTCATGTATGGTTCCACACCAATAGTTTATGTAAGCAATCCGTCAGGAATCAAGGAAATTTTCACAAATACCAAAGAAATTATTGCAAAGGGTGATTTGAATCGAGATTTCGTCTTAGGGACAGGAGAAAAAGGAGTCCTTCAACTTGATGGTTTAATTCACAGAAATCGACGCAAAATATTAATGCAGACTTTTCATGGAGCGCGGATGCAAGCCTGTGGAAAACGGATCTGTGAACTTACGGAAAATATTATTGGTCAGCAGACAGTTGCAAAACCTTTCATCGCATACTCAAAAATAGAAGATATTACCTTAAAAGTAGGTATAGAAGTTGTTATGGGTTTAGACAAAGGAGAACGTCATGAAAAAATTAAGCATTTATTTACCTCCGTTCTGAGATTAAATGTACAATCGCTAATAGATAAGATTCTGCTTACTATTTTTGGAGAAAGAGATTTAGGTCGGTGGAGTCCACACGGTTATTTTCTCCACCTTCGACAAGAACTTTTCCAATTACTATCGACAGAAGTTGAAGAACGTCGCAATCAATTAGACTTTTCACGCACCGATATGCTTACCGATCTTATCTTTGCAGAAGATGAAACAGGTCAACCACTAAGCAATGACGAAGTGCGTGACCTTTTATTATCTCCCATATTTGCGGCTGGTGATGCTTCCGGAACTGCGATCGCTTGGGCTTTGTACTGGATTCATCGTTTACCTGCTGTGCGATCGCGTTTGCTATCAGAACTCGACAGTTTCGGCGAAAACCCAGACCCCATGAGCATTTTTACACTACCATACTTAAGCGCTGTTTGTAATGAAGCTTTGCGAATTTACCCAACTCAGTTATTTGCATTTCCGAGATTGGTAGAGTTTCCCATCAAGTTAATGGGCTACGATTTGAGTCCCGGAACAATACTAATTGCTAATATTTATTCGACACATCAACGTGAAGATTTATATTCACAACCAAAGGAATTTCAGCCAGAACGCTTTTTAGAAAAACAATATTCTCCCTACGAATTTCTACCTTTTGGCGGTGGTTCTCGTGTGTGTATCGGCGGAACTTTTGCCCTATTTGAAATGAAACTGATATTAGCAACTATTCTTTCACGTTATGAATTAGAGTTAGTCAGTCAGCGTCCAGAACGTCCCAAATTTGGAGGTCTGATTTGTTATCCTGCTAGCGGTGTGAAGATGGTCGTGCGCGGTGTGCGTCAAAATAAAGTACAGTCACAGCCATCGGTTCTCGGCTTAGTTTAAAACCGAATTAATTATTTAACATTTATCAGAAAAATACTAATGAAACTACCTGATGGGCCAAAAACTTCTCCCCGATTACTCAGTCAATTTGAGACCGATCCCCTTAGCTTCATGGATACTATGGGCGATCACTATGGCGACATTTTCACTATTATGGCTGATTCGATACCGCTAGTAATAGTCAGCAACCCAGAAGGGATGAAGCAAATTTTTACCAATGCTAGAGAGATTATAGCTTCTGGAAAGTTAAATCAAGGTGGAGAATCAATAGTCGGGAATAACGGGTTGCTCGCACTAGATGGGTTGCGTCACAGAAATCGTCGTAAGTTATTGATGTCACCTATGCGCCAAACTCAGACACAAGAGTACGGACAGCGTATCTGTAAAGTAACAGAAAAAGTAATGAATCAACTAACCTTAGGTAAATCTTTTCTAGCTTACCCTACTATGCAAAAGATTACCTTAGAAGTAGTTTTGCCATCATTATTTGGCTTACATGAGGGAGAGCGTTATGAGCAATTTCGACAACTGTTTTCTAAACTAATAAGTTATGCGAGGTCTCGCTGGTTAGATATATCTCTGTCCTATCCCGTTCTAAAGAGGGATTTGGGTCGCTGGAGTCCTTGGGGATACTGGCTTCATTTACAACGACAATTTGACAAACTACTCCATGCCGAAATTGAAGAACGTCGCCAACAAGTAAACTCTTTGCGTAGCGACGTATTATCAGAATTGGTGTTTGCTTGCGATGAAACAGGTCAACCAATGACCTATGAATATATACGAGATTTGTTTCCATCATTGCTATTTGGTGGTCAAGATGCTTCAGCCACTGCTATAAGTTGGTCTTTATACTGGATTCATAGTACACCTGGAGTTCGCGAACGATTGTTAGAAGAACTTGATAGTCTTGGTGAGTTCCCAGAGCCTGGGAAGATTATTGCATTACCCTACCTGAGTGCTGTTTGTAATGAATCCCTACGAATTTATCCAACTCAGGTTGTTACATTTCCACGGCTTGTAGAATCATCAATTGAAGTAATGGACTACAAATTAGAACCAGGTACAGTAGTAAGAGGATGTATATATTTAACTCATCAACGGGAAGACTTATATCCACAACCAAAGCAATTCAGACCAGAGCGCTTTTTAGAAAAAGAATATTCACCCTATGAATTTCTCCCATTTGGTGGTGGTGCTCGCCGCTGTCCGGGTGAGCTATTAGCATTTTTTGAAATGAAACTAGTATTAGCAACAATTCTCTCACGTTATCAATTAGTATTGGCAGAGAAAAAAGTAGAGAAACCTAAGGCTAGGGGTGTTAACTATCCTCCAGCTAGTGGCTTGAAAATGATAATGCTTGGGTCACGGTAATACATAAATAAAAAATGATTTTACAAAAACAATCTCAAATAAGAAATGAAATCCTTCAAGGTAATCTCTTAAAACTGATGTTCAAGTTATCAGCCCCTGGCATTCTAGTAACGCTGCTGAGTAATATAAATGCTTTTATTGATGCTCTATTTGCAGGTCAGTTTATGGGAGAAACAGCTATTGCTGGCATATCTCTAGCTCTACCACTTACTGAGATCATAGATGGTTTTGCTTTCTTAGTGGGAACAGGTTCAGCTTCTGTCCTGAGCCGAGCTATTGGTGCAGGAGATATAAAAACTCAGTCCAAAATATTTGGCAATTTAATTATAATGGGTATGTTTATATCCTTTTTTATTACTATAATTGGTTATAGCTTTAGTTACGAACTAATTAAATTCATGGGAGGAGATGGTCAAGTAGCTTTTGCCGGGTCTGAATATTTTAAAACTTATATATTAGGTTCAGTATTTTATATACTAGCAGTAGCTTCTAACCAACTTATTAAGTCAGAAGGTAAAGTTAGATTAGCTATGACTTTTGCCGCAATTTATGTGATTATTAATATAATTTTAAATCCTATATTTGTTGTAGTTTTTCATTGGGGTATACAGGGAATTGCTCTTGCTACTGTTATTGCCATGATAGGTTTTTGCTTAATAAATTTTACATATTTTTTGTCTGCAAAAAGTTCCATTCCAGTTAATCCTAGAAAATTTGCCATAGCAATAAATTTACTTCCTGGAATTTTATCAGTGGGAATATCAGCGCTACTCGCTAGTGTTATGGACTTAGTTCAAAGTTTTATTGTTTTTAAATCTATCTCTTATTTTGGAACAAAGAGTGATATTGCCTTCTACGGAGCAACACTAAGATTAACTTCATTAGCATTCATTCCTTTAAATGGATTTGTTCAAGCATTACAACCAGTCATTGGCATAAATTATGGAGCCGGAAATTATGAGAGACTCAAAAAGGCTTATTTTATTTTTACTATTTCTGTGACTGCTTTGGCTGTATTATTTTGGTTACCAATGCAATTATCACCAGAAATACTTTTAAGTTGGCTATTGCCAAATTCAACTTTCACAAACAATGATTTACTTAACTTTCGTATACTTAGTTTATTAATACCAATAATGGCTTTTGTTCCCTTTGGTTCAGTTTTTTTTCAGTCTATAGGAAAGGCAAAAACTGTCTCTATAATAATTATTCTACACAGTATAGTTTTATTTATTCCATCAATGATAATATTATCAAAGTTCTTAGGTGTTAACGGTGTGTATTATGGAATGGTCACAACACATTTGTTGCTTATAATTATTGCACTTTCATTAACATTTGGTGAGTTCAAAAAGATGAATACAATATCAAAGAATAATCATTGTTAAACTATTAATACACTTACAATTGTATTGATTTTAAATTGTAGTTCTCATCCTATGCACATATATTCACCATAAAGGTCATAAAAATGCTTCTAAAACAAAAAGGTGCTATCGTAATTACAGGAGCATCAACAGGTGTGGGCAGAGCAGCAGCTCTTATGCTTGACAAAAAAGGATATCAGGTGTTTGCATCAGTCCGTAAAGAAAAAGATGCAGAATCTCTCAAGAGTGATTCCTCTGAGAATTTGACACCAATCTTCATGGATATTACAAAAACAGAAGAAATTAAATCTGCGGCAGATGTTGTTTTAAAATCTCTTCATAATGAAGGATTAGTAGGATTAGTAAACAACGCGGGTCTGTTAGTTGATGGGCCACTGGAGTTTATTTCACTTGACGATCTGAGATGGCAATTTGAAATCAATGTTTTTGGGCAAATAGCTGTAACACAGGAATTTTTACCATTAATCCGAAAAGCTAAAGGTCGGATTATTAATATCGGCTCTGTCGGAGGAGTATTGTCTGCACCGTATGTCTCTGCTTTATGTGCTTCCAAATTTGCATTAGAGGCATTTAATGATGCTTTGAGAATAGAATTACATCCTTGGGGAATCGAAGTTATCTTAATTGAACCAGGCTCAATTGCGTCTGCGGCTCCGGATAAAGTAGAGGAAAGCTTTAGAAAAAATTTTGCCAATATGTCACCTGATGCCAAAGCAATGTATGGAGATAGATATAAACTTTTTGTAGAAGGTTTAATTAAATCAAATCGTGAAGGAATGCCGCCGGAGCAAGTTGCAGATGCAATTATAAAAGCTTTAGAAGTTAAAAAGCCTAAAACACGTTATTTCTTGTCTAACGATCAGTTAGATTTAATGCTTGAGCTAATGCTTAAAAAATTCGGACCAGACCGTAGTTATGATGCAATGATTCTAAAAAGTTTGAAAGTAATTTAGAGGAAAATCATGGTTTTATCAGAGTTTAATCCCAGCACAGTTCAGTCTCCATTGGACATGGAAGAATGGATACATGCCTACCAGGTTTCGCGGTGTATCTATGTTATTGCAAAACTTGGCATTGCTGATTTGCTCAAAGATGGTTCTCAGCACTGCGATGCTTTAGCCGCTGCAACAAATACCCACAGCGATACCCTTTATCGAGTGTTACGATTTTTGGCTGGGATCGGAATTTTTGCTGAGACACAACCCCGATGCTTTAAACTCACTCCACTAGCAGATTGTCTGCAAAGCAATGTTCCTGGCTCTGTAAGGAGTACAGCAATCCTTCGTGGCGAGGAGTATTACCATAAACCCTGGGAAAATTTAATGTATAGTGTCCAGACAGGAGAAAGTGCCTTTCAACATTTGTATAGCATGGATTTGTTTGAGTACTTGGAGAAAAATTCTGTTGCAAGAGAATTGTTTCACGATCATGCTTTTATGTCAAAAGAGGTATCTGCTCCATACGTAGAGGCTTATGATTTTTCATTAATTGGCAAGCTAGTTGACATTGGTGGTGGCACAGGTCAGTTGCTTGCTGCTATCCTCAAAGCTAACCCCACTATGACAGGAGTGTTGTTCGATCTCCCAAAAGTGATCGATCAAGCCAAGAATTTGTGTGAATTAGCATCTGTTAACCATCGCTGTCAACTGATAGGGGGTAGCTTTTTTGAGGCTATCCCAGAAGGAGGAGATGCTTATCTACTCAGGGAAGTTGTTCATCTCTGGGATGATGAGCGAGCTATCTCCATTCTTAAGCGCTGTTATCAAGCCATGAGAGAACAAGGGCGATTGTTATTGATAGAAAAGGTAATACCCCCTGGAAACGAGTATTCTTTTAGCAAGTTAGTAGATATCCACATGTTGGTGATGTGCTCTGGTGGACGTGAGCGTACTGAAGGTGAGTTCCAAAACTTGTTTGAATCTGCCGGGTTCAAACTCACCAAAATTATCCCCATAAATGAAGACTGCATCATTGAGGGAGTTAAAATAGATATCAATTAATAGTCAATAGGCTATTTCAATTAGACACACTCAAGCTGCTTTTTAAAATGAAATAGCCCCGGATACTAAGGCTATTTCATTCTAAAATGTCAACGTTTTATGTTGGTCGGTTAATTCTCGCAAAATTGACTTTTCTGAGGGCTACGTTCAATTGCTAAATTGTTGTCTTGCCCAAAAATATTTATGTAACCCAGACAGATGTGTTTCTCAGTATTATCTCGTAGCCTTTTTTAAAAATCAAATCTGATTTTTATATATGCAAACTCAACACACTCACCAATTCCTCACAACAGACTGTCGTTTTTGTTCACTGGTTTCTAAAGCCAATGGAGAAGACCCAATTGGCACAGCAGGTACTTACGACCATTGGTTGATTATAGAAATTCCACAACCTTGGCCGCAAGAAATTTTTGAGAAAAATCCAACTATCAAGTCATTGACGGGTTTATTCCAAGAGTTAGTTTTTGAGCATGAGATCAAATTGAGACCAATGCTAATTGCTCCTGACCGCGAGTACTCTCGTCCTGGCTTCACCCGTGTGTTGTACTACTATCGCCCTGCAAAGCTGTTTTCTCAGTTTGAAAAACAGGAGTTTGTTGTTCCAGAAAACGAAGCTGCTGCTTTAGTAAGAGCAATATTCAAGCAGTTAATACAACAAACCAACGATTTATCGCAATTTCAGCAATATCAACAACAAACAAGTGACATTCGTGAACTGATGATTTGCACCCATGCTCAAGTTGACCTTGCTTGTGGCAGATTTGGGACTCCCATATATCGAAAATTACGTAAAGAATATGCTCCTGCTTCCAACGGAAAGTTAAGAGTCTGGCAAACAACTCATTTTGGCGGTCATCAGTTTGCTCCTACCTTAATTGATTTACCTCAAGGCTGCTTGTGGGGACATCTAGAGCCAGAGGTATTGGATTTACTGGTGCAGCGAAATGGTTCAGTCTTTGGTGTACGTCAATACTACCGAGGATGGACTGGTTTAAGCAAATTTGAGCAAATAGCCGAGCGCGAAATTTGGATGCAGTCTGGGTGGAGTTGGCTTAACTATTTGAAAGCGGGAAAAGTAGTGACGATGGAAGAAGTCGCTGAAGGGAAGGAGCCTGACTGGGCAGAAGTTCGGATTGATTTTGCAGACCCAGATAGTAGTACAAAAGGTGCCTATAATGCCAAAATCGAAGTCTGTGGAGAAGTGATGACAGCATTGAACTCAGCAAAAGAAATCGAATTAGAAGCAGTAAAGCAGTATCGCGTTAGCCATTTAGCTAAGGTTGAGTAAATAAATGACTTCACAAAAACAATTTCAAATTAGGGGTAAGCTAATCAGCATTTAAGCTGCAACATAGCTGAAATTACCTTTATGTTTGATGTTCCGATGCCACTTAATCACTAACTCGCCTTGATTCAACAGCTTATCTAGCAGTGAGTTTAATTCATCTACTGATTTAAACAACCGATGAGCAATATATTCTTTGCATGAATGCCAAACTAACTCGATAATATTGTAATCAGGACTGTAAGCAGGCAGAAATTCTAAAACGAAATTGGGAAACTCTTGAGATATCTTAGCCAGAATATCTTTGCGTTTATGAAAACTAGCATTATCTAAAATTAAAATAATCTTTGGCCCATACTTAGCAAAATCTTCACCAAGGTTTCCTTTACTTATCCACTCTTGCTTAATTAATTCATTTAATTGTTGTAATTGCTCGTAAAAAATATCTGCATTACCTTTTTTCACGAAAAAGCATACCCGTTTTCGGTCTAATTCTCGGATTGCTCCCATCACATTAACCCTACCACAACGCCGTTGCCCTGGAACATTTTTACGTTTTCCTTTTTTACCCCAATTCTTCCGGCGAATTACTCGTAAACTAAAACCGCTTTCATCCCAAAACCATACCTGCAAACGCTCTGGCTGTTCTCGTGCTATTGATAAATATTGAGCAAGTTTTTCTTTAAACTTAGCTCTTTCGATTGGGTCTTGTTTATCTTCTAGGTCATATTTAGCCCAGATATAACTATACTTTTTTCGCTTTAATATCCTCCTGACTTGAGAGCTACTTAAATCAATGCCTGTCTTCTCGGTTAAATATGTAGCTAATCTTTCTGCTGTCCATTTTCCAAATTCGTAACCTAACTCTGATGGTGATTGCTTAACAGTTTTTAATAACAGTTCAATAAGCTAATGCGCCTACAAATTGCACAACATTCGTTGAGGCAGTCAAGAGTCCAGAGTCAAGAGTCCAGAATAAACCTTGACTCTGGACTTTTGACTCTGGACAGCCCTGATGAATAATTATGCAATTTAAATGCGTAACAGCTTATATTCAGGCGTAGCTTTTCGGTAATGCTCGTATTCTCTTTTATTATGTAAAGTCTCTAAATCATCTGGATCGCCATGCATACACCAGTATGCTACTGTTCTGTGCGAACAGCCTAAAAATTTAGCAATTTCGTGTTGCGGTTTCCCATCGTTCTGGAGCAGAATAATTAAAATTCTTTCCCTGACGTGGGGTTGCTCGCTCTCTTTTAGAGCTTGCTGTAAGGAGCTAACTTGTTCTGGCGTTAAAAAGTTCTTGGCTGGGGGCGGCATCGTTGCTTTTAAACGGCTTCATTTTCTTATTATGCAACTTAAGTGCCGATTAGCTTATTAGTATCATTGGAACAGAAAACTGGGTTAAGCATTATTACATATATAATACAAATTTATTTCAACGCTGAAACCCTTGTTTTATCGTTAAGCAGCTACCTGGTAACTTGAAAAATCAGCTACTGCAACCCTCAAGAAAATCCTTACAGGACAAAACTTTTAAGCTTAACTCGGTTTTCTGTTCCGATGATACTTGTACCCTTATTTTCAACAGTTCCCAGGTTCCATCAGTTAGTTTTACACTTCAATTGCTGATAATCATTCTCATAATGAGAATTGCTGTTTCAAACACCCTCTTAGAGACCTAACAAAACTGGAGCATTTGGGAAAAACCCTAATGAATCCCAGACTGTACGCGCCACAAACTAGCATAGATACTATCAAGTGCCAGTAAATCCTCGTGCTTACCCTGCTCGACAATTTGACCATGATCCATCACATAAATACAATGACTGTGGCGAATCGTAGAAAGACGATGAGCGATCGCAATTGTCGTGCGATTCTGGGTAATCATAGCCAGCGATTTCTGAATAGCCGCTTCAGTTTCATTATCCACCGCAGATGTCGCCTCATCCAAAATCAAAATTGGTGGGTCTTTGAGAATAGCACGAGCGATCGCCAGTCGTTGTCGTTGTCCTCCAGAAAGTTTCTGTCCCCGTTCGCCCACAATTGTGTCATAGCCCTGGGGCAGTTGCTCGATAAATTCATCAGCTGCGGCTAACTTGGCAGCATGGATAATCTGTTCTTGATTGGCATGGAAACTACCGTAACAAATATTTTCAGCAACCGTACCGTGGAACAAAAACACGTCCTGACTCACCCAACCAATACATTGCCGTAAATCGAATAAATTGAGGTCGCGGATATCTATGTCGTCAATTAAAATCCGCCCACTCTCTACCTCATAAAAGCGTAGCAAAAGCTTAACTAACGTACTTTTACCTGAACCAGTTGCTCCGACAATGCCGATGGTGGTTCCAGCAGGAATCTGTAGGGACAAATTTTTGAGTATATGGTTGCGCTCATTGTAGGCAAAGGTAATACGATCAAATTGCACTTTACCAGCCACAGTTTCGATTGGTAAGGAATTATCGCCTCCTGGAATTGCGATCGCAGTATCCAGTAAGCCCATGACACGACGTACCGATGCCATCGCTCGCTGATATTCATCCATGATTTTACTTAGTTCGGTGAAGGGCCAGAGTAAATCTTGAACAATAAACACCATAAAGCTATAGGTTCCCACACTCAGACGACCTTGTAGCACTTCCTGACCACCTAGATACAGCGTCAGCACAAACCCAAACAAAATCAGAAATCGCAGCACTGGCTCAAAGGCTACACTCAGGGCGATCGCTTGTTTGTTACTGCGACGATAGGCATCACTTTCAGTATAAACCTGATTGCTTTCATAGGCTTCGGCGGTAAAGCTTTTAATCGTGGCAATACCAGAGAGGTTGTTAGCAAGGCGATCGCTAATGATTCCAGCGCGATCGCGCACACTGTCATAGCGGGGAGCTAAACGGGATTGAAACGCGAACGTTCCCCACAGAATAAATGGGATGGGTAGCATCGCTAACCAGGCAATACCGGGAACCAGCAGCACAAAGCTAATCCCCACTGCAAATACTCGTGTGAAGAAGCCGATCAGGTCTTCAGCGCCAGAGTTGAAGAAACCTTCAAGCTGGTTGATGTCATCATTGAGAATAGATAGCAGGATGCCCGTGCTGCGGTTTTCAAAGTAAGCAAGTTCTAGTTCTTGTAAGTGATTGTAAGTATCGACACGTAGTTCGTGTTGTAGGGTTTGTGCTAAATTGCGCCAGAGTTTTTCGGTTGTATATTGGCTGAGGGATTCCAAACCCCAGGTGGCGATCGTCAGCACAGACAGCACTAATAACTGAGTTAGGGGATTTTGAATGCCAAACCGAGCAATTAATGAAGTTTCTTGTTCGACTACCACATCCACCGCAACGCCGATGAGATAGGGGGGTGCTAGGTCTAATAGGGTACGCAGAATCGAGCAAAGAATTGCACCCCAAATTTGAAGTTGATAGGGTTTGGCATAGCGGAGTAAACGCAGGAGGGGGTGAGCAGCAGGTTTTGACATTGTGATGGGCAGGTTTATAAGGGGAGCGAACTAAAAACTAATATTTTTTTGATAAAAATTTACTTTCTGCAACTAGGTCGAATGAGATAATTTCCAGATGTGCATCTAGTTTAGACATGGCAAAATCTTCCGATATCTGGATGCCTAAGCCAGAAAGTCACCTCTCTGACTCGGCTACAAAACCGTGCATGAAACGTTAATTTCACACGGCTCCTCAATGATTTGGTGCTTGTCACGCACACCTCTAAGTTCAGAGTTAAAAGGGATGAAAGTTGAGATAATCCTCATCTATCTCTGGAACTGTAACAGCAAATTTATCTACTGCCGTTTTAGCATCATGGCAATGTCCATGAAGTAATTGAAGGTTGTCATAACTATCCTTACCGCCTTGGGAGCGGGGGATTTTATGGTCGATTTCCATCAAATCTTCATGGTGAAAAAACAGTCCACAGTGAGCACACTTTCCTTTCTGCATCTTCAGGAGTGTTGCCACTCTTGTTGGCGCTTCAGGATGTTTACCCATTCTGGAACTCCAGTACACCCAGTCACCATCAAATGGGCTACGGCTTCCTTGCATTTGTATGTGTCTCACAATAGGAGTTTCACGGTGCTTGTATAAGCGAATCTTCTGGTTATGGGGTTTAAATACCCAATTATCAGACCCTACAGTTTGCCAATACTTTTGACAACTCCATCGGGAAGATTTTATTGGGGTGACGATGTTCTGCCCATGCTTTTAGCTGGCTGAATAATGTTGTATCAGCCTGGTTAAATATGCGTTTACTAACGACACCTGACTCGAATATTTCTATTCGTTTCGACAGAACGAATCACACTAACGACCTGCAATACTAATCGCTCAAACCTGCAATCAAGACATTTACAAACCAGGATTAAATGCAACTGAGCCAGGATTATTTGCAACCAACCTGCTTTTCCTCTGTTTGAGCCAGGATTAAATGCAACTATAAAGTACCTATACTCAAAGGAGGAGATGATGAGTCAATAATTCGAGAAGCATTGCGATTGCTGCGTGCAGACGATCAGTTAAATCAGTTGGAGACGGTTTTAGCATTTTTTGCTACTTTTGTGTTAGAGAGTGAATTAGTTCAACAAATTATGAGGTGGGATATGGCAATTTTACGTGAGTCTCTGATATTGCGGCTGATTTAGTGAATTTGGGTGTATCAAAAGAAGATATTGTGTTAGGTTTCCATCCTCCTTTTATGCGTGAGATGAGTGACTACGCGGTAGGTTAAAAGCGGAAAATCTAGAGAAGCGATTGATCGCCTGGTTGATGAAAAGTGCTTTTGCGATAGGTTTAGAACTTATTGATGAAATATACCCTGAGTTTTTTAGTTCCGTCTAGAAAAGTAAGGGTCTTGTTTTGCTTCTAAAAGATACTTAGAAAGATCGTCAAGAAAAAGATTCATGCCAATGGGACCATAAAAGTCCCAAACTCTCCCATCAACAATGTAAGCTCGACCATTTTTAACAGCTTTCAGAGATAGGATCAAAGGATTCTGATACAGATGCGGTGAAGGGTTATTATAATCAGTAAAAAATAGGATATCAGCATCAAAATCACTAATCTTCTCAATGCTGATTTGAGTATGGTTTTCTTGCTTCAGAAGGATTGGTTTAATGGGTAAATCAATATCTTGGAAAACCTGGTGGTAGTGTGAAGAATTGCGTGAAATATCAAACTGATTCTCATAATAGCCAATTACTGAGATTTCCAAGCCTCGTAATCGATCGCCTAATTGATTCTTAAACTTTGAAACACGCTCTTGGTATTGGGCAAGAACTTTTTCTCCTTCCTTCTCTTTTCCGATAGTCTTGGCAATCTGTCGAAAATTTTCTTTTATCGGTATTCTGTCTTTCCATGTATCTATGAGTACGGCAGGAGCAATTTTCGATAGCTGTGGGTATGCTAGTTCAGATTGATTTGCTAGAAGAATTAAGTCCGGTTTTAGCTTCAAAATCTTCTCCAAAGAGGGAGTTCCTTCTGCCCCCACTGACTCAATTCCTGCGACAAGTTCAGGCAACAAAGCCGGAAAGAATCTTTTCCCACTCCAACGCTCACCAATACCAAAATGATCGACTGCCGTACCGACTGGTTTGATACCAAGAGCTAGTAAAGAATCTAATATGGCTGGAACATCCAAAACAACAATGCGCTGTGGTTCTAATGGAATACAGGCTTCACCAAGCCTATGCTTGATGACTCGACACTCCGACGTGGCTTTTGCTTGTGCGGTTGAAAGATTGTTTTTTTGGGTGCTGGGCTTGTAACAAGCTGCAATCATTAATAGAAATGATAAAGCTATTAGCAGAAATGGCTTTATCAGCTGACGTATTCGGTGGGTCATCATGGCCATTTTGATGTTGCTCGCGCAATTAAACAGGATTCTGCTACATTTATCTAATCAACAACCTTGAATTGTGAGTTAAAATTCCCAACTGATAGTACCCGTGATTGTAAAAGGGTTACCTCTATAAACAGACAGCCTGCCGTTAGCATATTCTGCATAGTCTATATCGAATAGATTGCGAACATTGATCGCTGCCCTAAAACCATCTCTTTTGTAGAAAAGCGATGCATCAGTTCGGAAGTAATCTCGGAGTATCGTCTCGTTTGCCAGGTCGGCTTGCCGCGCACCGACATAAAATAGTCCTAATCCAAATCCCAATCCCTTTAAATCACTCTGCTGGATTTCATAGGTTGTCCAAAGACTGACTTGATTTTCTGGCACGTTGCTCAATCGATTACCGACATTGCTCAATCGATTACCGACACTAGGAGGATTATCCTTCGTGACTTCGGCATCCGTATAAGTATAGGAACCAGTGACTTTCCAACCGGGCAGAATCTCACCTGCAATATCCAACTCAATCCCCTGGCTGCGCTGTTCGCCAGTCTGAACAGAAAAACCTTGAGCCGCCAGCACAGGATTGGGATCGGGCGTGATCACATTGGTCTTAGTCAGGTGGTAGGCGGCTAAGGTGGTGGAAAGTCTTCCATCTAGAAAATCTGCTTTGACTCCAACTTCGTACTGGGTTCCCCTGGTTGGCTGAAAGTTTCTCGATCCATCTGCTGCAAATCCGAAGGCAGAAGGTCTAAAGGAACGACTGTAGCTGGTATAAAGAGCAACTGTTTTGCTGGGTTGATACACCAGACCAAGCCGGGGGCTAAACGCACTATCATTTAAAGAGCTGTTCTCAAAACCAGTTCTTTGAAGCTCATCGGAAACCCAATCATAGCGACCTCCAATCAGCAGCTTCAGGTTATCGCTGAATGCAATTTGATCCTGAAGGTAAAGCCCGTAGGACCGACTCGTACGAGAGAAGTTGGTGATGTTTGAAAGGGGAAGGTCTGGAACACCGTAGTTTGGATTGCGGATATCGAGATCGGGCAGACCACTGACATCAAAAAAGAAGCCCTCATTAACTACTGCAAAATCGTTTACATCAAACCCTACTAAAACCTGGTGTGAAATTGAGCCAGTGTTGAATTTCCCCAACAAGTCGACTTGTCCAAAATAGTTGTTCTCCAAATCGGTAAAGGGGTTTACACTAAAACCATCGGAGAATGTTAAAAAGCGATCATCCCGGACTCCACCGTACTGAGTTCCGGGGCGCTCATAGCGTTGTAGCTGTATCGCAAGACTATTCCGGATCTGCCAGTTATCGCTGAAGCGATGGTTGAACGTGTAGCCAATTCTTTGCGTCTGAAATGAGGCATTTGGTGTATTAAGATAGCTCGTAAATAAATTTCGAGGGGTTATGAAGCTACCATCCGAACGAACCACATCTGTAATATAGATTCCAGTGTTTAAAGAGGCACGGCTAAATTCATAGTATAGATTCAGGTTAGTTCGCTCGCTAAAGTTCACAGTGATGGAGGGCGCAACTGAAAACTGCTCACTACCAGTGAATTCCTTAAAGCCATCTAGTGCTTCATACCCAGCAATCAGACGGTAAAGCACTTTTTTATCAGTCGTCAGCGGACCTGAGAAATCAATGGTGGGTTGATAAAAATTACGATTTCCTGCCTGAAATTCAAGCCTGTAATAGGGTTCACTCAACGGTTGGCGAGTCACCGTGTTGACAATTCCACCTGGCTCGATCGCACCAAAGAGAACTGAGGCGGGACCTTTGAGGACTTCCACTCGCTCAATGGTGCCAATGGGATCTAATGCGTAGATCTCATTACCTTGAGACAATCCGTTGCGGAAGGTGCCAAGTTGCTCAAATCCTCTGATGAATCGACCACCCGACGTGACACCACTCCCGTCCAAGGAAAAAGAACTCGAAACACCACTGACTGTTTCCAGTGCCTCGTTTAGTCTTCTCACATTTCGATCTTCAAGTATCTGTCGCGGCACCACCTGAATCGATTGGGGAATATCCCGCAATGGTGTATCCGTCCGCGTCGCTGTACTCGCATCTGGTACGTTATACCCATCCTGCTCACCTGTCACCACCAACTCAATCGGTTCATCTTCCTGTGCTGATGGTTGCTGTTGCGGTGTCTGGTTTTCTGGCTTCTGTTCGGCTTGCGGCGTTTGGGGCTGTTGTGGTGGCTGTGTCGCTGTTGCAGTAGAAGCTATCCCAAAAACCAGCCCTGCATCATCATCATATAACTCAACTGTTGGTAAAGACTTCTCACCCACCACCATTACTCGCACAGTATTTGCATCAATATTTGTAACCGTTATTTCAGTAATTCCCTCAACTGGTTTTTCGGAACGAAATGTAAAAGCATTGCCATCAGCTAAACGTAACTGCCCACCAGCCACATCCACAATAAAATTATTACCCGTACTGCGATTTGTGACTTGCAGTTGAGTTCCAAGTGGTGTCTCTAAAATTACCTCCACACCTTTGTCTGTGGGATTTGCTTTTACACCCGTAATTGCGACAACATCCGCTTGGGTACTGGGTGGGTTGGTTGGTGTTGGTGTCTGTACCAACATTTGAGCGTTAGTTGCAGGAAGTTCGATTTTGCTCAGTTGGGGAATATTTTTACTGACTTCCTGCAAGGCGATCGCATTTAGCTCTGTAGAATTAGATTTATGTTCCTCATTGCTTAATTTTTCCTCAGCCAACCCTGGCTGAATTACAACAATACCTAAAAATCCTGATAAACTGACTACCAACAAACGAACACCGACAAACAACTGCCAATGCTTCATAATAGTTCCTTAAAATAACTCCTCACACTTTTTGAAAAGCAAAATACAAAAGTCCCTCAACCTGCTTAAAAAGCTGGCTAAGAAAAATTCGGATACCTGGGATTATTGAAAATAGTTCTTATTTGCTTTGTAAAGCTGAGTATATAAAAGAGTTAGCAATCAAGTCTACTCACAAAGGGCATCTATCTACTCACAAAGGGCATCACGCTATTTTATTACCTGATAAGCACTGCCTTGGTGTGATGTAGAATCGGCGCTTAAAAGCAGCAGCAAAGTGTCCTGGGTTAGAATAACCAACTTGATTAGCTACTTCAGCAACGGTAATGCTTCCTTGTCGCAGTAACTGTTCTGCACAGTCCATGCGTCTATCTGTCAGATAGCCAAACACTGTTGTACCAAAAAGTTCGGGAAATCCGCGTTTAAGGGTGCGAGTACTTACCCCTACCATCGCGGCTAACTCTAATAATGATGGGGGATTTTCGAGATGGGAGATGAGAATTTCCCTTGCGTAATCAAGTCGGGTGATGGTTTTTGGCTTTAGCCGTAGTGGCGATAGCGAAGCGCTGCTGCTTTCAGCAGATCGCAATCTATTATCATCTGCGATCAGTGGAGCTAGTTGTAATGCCATCAACTCCAACACCTTACCTTGCAAATATACCTGCTTTGTTATTCCTTGAAAAGGACAGTTAATAATTTGCTGTGCTACTCCCAGTATTGCTGAAGTGGTTTTTGGGTAAAGTTGTGTCTGCCAGTCATTACCCTTTGCCAGTAGTTTCAATTGAGGAAGCATTTCTCCATCCTCTCCAGGGAAGAAATTTATCAACATCGACGGTGGCATCAAAATTTGAACGCCTAAAATATGTTGAAATTTCTCAGTCTCGTCAGTCCTCTTAGGTTGAATCCCACCACCAGAAATGAGTGTGTATCCTTCCCCAAGCTTTCCATAGTCGCTTTTGATTTTTCCTGAAAGTAGGACATTAAAATGTAGGGGATGTTCGGAAAGGGGTATTTCACAACGCACATTATCGTGATATTGCCAATTAAAAATTGAAAGCCAGAGATGTGGAAAGACCTCTATGTTTCTTTCACAACCTTTGCCCAGTTGTCTGGGTATTTGACAAATAGTTTCAAATTTCTCTGGATTTTGCGAGCTGCTACGTTCGGCTTCCTCCCACAGTTCGGAGTCTTCTTTGTGCGTTAGGGTGATGGTCATGCTTGGTGTTGAGTAATGATAATTTATATATAATAATTAATAAATTTTATCAATAAAAAGCCAATTATAAGCAAACAGTAACAAACTGGAAGAAAAAGTGGATATCTTGTACCATAACATCGGAAACCTTGGAAGATGCGATCGCAAAGGTAAATAATGTATTAGGTGTGAACGCAGGCAGACCTAAGAAGTGCAAGAGCGCAGAGGCGAGCAAAATTGTCGAAATCAGCGAATGGAGCAAGAACCGAAAACCCAGTCGTTCAAAGCACCATTACCATACGCAGGTAGCTGAGGAAGCTACTCGGAGGGGATTACCGACATTATCGCCAAGAAGTATAGGACGCATCTTGGAAGCCCAAACTTAATAGAAGGAATTATCAAGCAAGCACCATCCTATCTCAAGGAAGTAGTTTTGAAATCCCAATTTTTACCGAGGCTTTTCATTAAACTCTAAGCAAGCATTTCCACAAACTCGACCACTTGAGCAAAAGTTACTTGTTGTGCGATCAGAAAGTCAACGAGTCCATCGAGTTTTTTACGGTTGTAGACGGTGGAATAGCCTTGAATCTGGCGTTCCTTACAGAACTGTCGCAGCTTCCGCGCGCCTAAATCCAAAAGCTTCTTCCTCTCTTCGGTAACATCTATTAGCACAAGTTGTCTGGCTTCATCCGCAAACCTAGTTTCAACAAGTGGCGGTGCAGTTTCAATAATCGAAGATTCTGGTTCAGAAAATTCTTTCTCATTAGAAACAGCACCAACAACAGTCAAATACCCCTGAGTTTCCAAAACTAGCGACTCTTCAGAAATCACCCCAGCGCTATTACTAACTTGAAGTGATGCTGATTGAGCAGGGATAAAAATCACGTACAAGATTGGGAAGATAATCAAAAACAACTCGATTGGAAACAAAACATCGTTAACAGATTGTACAAAAGGTGATATTGCAAAAGCAGACATAATGTGATTCCTCCATGAATTACTGATGGGCGGCGTTGTAGCGGCTTGCCACCCAGTAGCGGGGGGAAACCCCCGTACTGAGTGAAAGCTTTTACACGTATCCCATCCACCAGTAGGAGGAAGGAGGGTAAATTGCCTTTAAGCAATTAGACGAACCAAGTTTTCCAAAATTTGCAGTTGTTGAATTTTAGAAATTACCAATCCAAGATACAGAAATTACAAAAATGCGATTTTTCCGACTTGCACCCGCAGCTTTTAGAAACTTCCTTATTCATCCCAGCACTCCAGATTTTTTACTTTTAAGGTAGTTGACGTAACTAACCAAGTTGTAGTTATATTTGAGTTCTTGGGGAACAAAAGTTGAGTAAGGATGCAGCGCTACACCATCACGGCGAAAGCGGTGACAAGGCGCATATATATCAAAAAAGATAGATATCTTATCACCATCAACCTCGATTTTGGCTATGCCCTTAAGTTCCTTCGTAAACTCCGAAACTCGCCCTGATGCTACGTAGTCAAAGACCACTACATTTCGAGTGCGGAAATACTGGATGTAGGAAAGAAGTCTCGCTTCCGTACCAAGCTCAAGCAGTCTATCAGAATGTTTCAGCAAGATACCGGAATAAGAAAAAGAAAACCTACGATTAGCGTATTCATCCCACAAAATAAGGTCGCCGTAAAACTTACAAAGATTCGCCTGATTGGACGATATTTCTCTATTTAAGCTTTCGACAACAGCATCATCTTCAAATGGAAACAACGCCTTACGTTCATCCCATTGCTTATCTGGACAGCAACCATCTTCAAACCATCCGTATGGATAAATTCCACAAACAATATTATTGGCACCATGCAGTAACTTACACCCAGCACACACTTGCAAATAGCAAGAAGTAAATTCTTCGCTATTAACTGCATTAACATAGCGTCGGTGGATATCTAAATGTTCCTCTAAAGCTTCACAAGGTAAAGGCTTATATGAGGAAAAGGTTTGTCCAATTAATTTGTCTGGATCAATTTCATCATAGATTACTGTCAAGTCGTCAATGTGGTGAGAACGTAATTCCTCGTAAAGTACCAATTTCCGATACGGTTCTTCCTCAAATCTGCAAACAACCAAGCCCTTAAAATCAGAATGCCCCTCAAAAGTCATCACTGTATAGGTGTAAATAAAAGGCACGCCATTAGATTTTTCAAAGCTCTCAGGTTTTGTAAATACAAGCGGTTTTATGTCAGTTATCTTTGCAGATTCTATACCCGAATTAGTTTCCTCCAATTCTTCAAAAACACTTAAGAAAACACCGCCCAAGGAAGCAAAAATAATTCCGGTAAAACCCAATACAATAGCACCAATGCCGGTAGAGGCAATTTGTTCAGAGCGTTCTTTCTCAACAATTGGGAATCCGCCCCTAGCTAAGTACAATAAACCCAAACCAGAAAAAGTTGCTATAGCGCCCAAACCAATAGCAGTCAAAGACACCATTCCAAAAGCAGCATTAATGTTTCTCAAGCAATTAAACGCAAACTTCTTCAACATAATTTATCCCTCCAAAATGCAGGTTACAAGGTTTTTAATTACTCTTGCCCCGGCACGAATTGGGATTTGCTGAGAACTACACCACTAACCTACCGCTTACTCTATTAACAATTCCAAAACTATTTAATAGATTCGTCCTGGTTAATTTTCAGTATCGGCAGTAGTTTCATCCTCAATGGTGATAGCAAGAGTCGAACTTGCTTTATTGCTTAAAACAACACTCCACCCGGAGTAAAATATCACCAAAAACGATATTTACAAACAATATATCTACTGTCCAAAAGTCCAAGTATTAGTTTCGTTCAATTCCAATTTTTCAAAATAGTTAGTAAAACCTGAAAAATGGAAATATTCTAGCGGCATCCGAGATATTAATATTAAAGAAAAATTTTTTAATTGAGCTAACTGTTGTAATCGAAATAAGTCGTGGCTAAAAGTATTGCTAACAAAGTGCAATCTATCAAAATTATCTATCACCAGCAGCCTATTATAACCATCAGATAATTCGCTTATGATATTTTGCCAATCCTGCTGGTAGTAAAAACTGAAGCTCATAGGAATAACGTTGAATAGATGATCCACACTAAAAGGATATTCAAGATTGAGGTAAACAGACTCTAAGTTAATATCCTTGAGTAAACAGTTTTTAACAGTAAGAGTCTTACCAATATTTTGCTTGCCCCATAGGTTAATATTTTTACCTGCATTTACCTGATCGATTAACTGACGGTAGTCTTTATAACGTAACATTATCGTCATCCTTTAAATCCAATATATCTAAAAATTAAGTTAACAGTAAATATGTGATTTTTTGACTATGCTTTTCTAAGCTGTTTCGGGAAAATTGGTTAGATACAATAAAATTATCTAACAGAAAATCAGGTGATTGTGAAAGTCTCAAAAGCACACCATCATCACCACTACTGCGATGATAATAATGAACTACAGGTGATTGGATAACTGTCAAGTTATCGTTACGGATTGCTTGTCCTGTAACCAGACCATCCATGATAAATTTGGCGGCAGCAGCTACGTTATCGCTATCTCGTCCAAAATTTTTGACATACCAATGAAATTCAATCCAAACTGCACCATCTAAATAAAATCCACATTCTCTAACAAATTCACCAATTAAGTTTGTCCAGTACTTCTTAAGTTCAGCACTAGCTTGCCAACTTGACCGTGCCTGGTTAATAATTTCGTTCATACAAGGAGGTAAAGGCATGGTTAGTTCAAATATCATCTTCACCGCCACCTTTAAAGTTATTTAAAAATTCTTCGACAACGTTTCTAAATTTCTTGTATGACCTACCATCTTGACGGGATAAATTAAATACCGCTTTGACAATTTCATCAAGTTGATAACCCTTTTGATGCAAATTTAAAATTGAGTTTCTTGCTTCCTCGTCAAGCTGTACCTTAAAGTTAAAACTGCCCTCAAAATCAGTTTTGGACTGTTTAGTTTTAGTAACAGCAGTAGTTTTAGATTTACCTATGTCCTTACTATTGCGCTCGCCGTACAAACTAGCGACAAATTCATCAAAGTCTAACCCAGACTGCCAAGCTGTGTAGGGGTCGTTCTGATTTTTAGCTTCTAGGAGTAATTGCTGGAAGTATTCAGGGTCTTCATCGTCAGCTACATAAAGCGCCTGGAGTCGCAGCACTTCAGTCGTTTTGTACAAGAAATCTCCGTATCCCAGTAAATAAACTGCACGTTTGTCTTTATCGTCTCCAAGGATAATACAACTGTCTTCAGGGCGAGTCGTAACAAAGGCTGTCTTGGCTGGAAAGTTTGAGCGAATCAACGGATCAATCACGTTTTTATCAGGCCGTTGCGTGTACAACAGTACATGAATCCCTGCACCACCCGCTTTTGCAAGCAACTTCATTAGCGCAGTCTCAATGCGATCGCAGTAGTTATCATCAGAAAGTAGATCAAAACACTCGTCAATCAGGCAAATCACTCGCGGCATGACAAAATCAGGTGCAAACCGCATATTGTACTGTGCGATCGTTTCAATACTGCTGTGGCGCTCAAATTCGTGATACCGTAATTCCATCTCTTCAACCAAGTAATCAAGCAAGTTAGCGGTAGACTCTGCATCACGCGCAACTGGGGCAACAAGATGGGGTAGCCCATCAAATTTACCAAAGGTCACGCGTTTGACATCCGAAAGTGCTAATCGAACAACCGAAGGGGGATATCGTCGCACCAAATACAAAATTGCTGCTTTCTCAAACTGCGACTTCCCACCCCGTGTCCGCCCACCACCCAAGATATGAGTCACGTTGTCGCTATAAAGTGGAATTTCTACATAGGTGCCATCTACATCAACACCACCGGGGATAGATACGGAATGAATATCAGGTTCGCCGTCAAAAGTAAAATAATTGCGGAAATAAGCAAATTGTCTATCTAACCGGGGTATGTCAAATACAACTCCCCCAGGCACAACACTTACCATTGGTGCAACTTTCAAGTTTAACTCTTCACCAAGCTGCTGCACTAAGTCATTGCCAATATCTTCTACTTTTTTATAACTTACACCTCGTCCTAATTTTACCTTAATGCGGTTGAATGTTGGTCCCGTTTTAGCATCAACATATTTGGCATTAATACTAAATTCTTCTAAAGTATTAACTAATAGTTTTCCTGCCTGTACCATAGTTAAAATTTGTGAAGCAACAATTTCATTTGCACCAGTATTTATATCTAAATATTTAGGCTCTTTTAAAATAATTGAACCATCATCTGTCAGTTTTAAATCTAATGGCTTACCTGTGGCACGCGCAACAAGCACTGCCGTTCGGCAGCAATAGTTTTTAATGAAGTTATCTCTAGATTTATTAGCTAAATCAGTAAAATAACTAGTTTCTTTATTGCTCAAAAATAAATTATAAAGATTCTCATGAACTACTTTATAACCAATCTGCTTGAGATAAATATTTTTGATTGATTCAATGTATTCAAATAAAGATTCAATGGGTGATATATTAACTATCTCAATCATTTTTTGATATACGTTATTTTGCTCCCACTGCGATGGCATCCGATTGAGATGAATATATTCAAGTGCGTAACGTACAAACTCGTACTGGTTTAAAGTACAGTGTTCTGCACATATTGATAATATTTCTTCATCGTTTGTACCTGCAATTACTGATTCGTATATTACCTGAAATAAAAATTCTAAATTAAATTCTATAACTTGACGTGATAATTTTGCTCTAAAGTCAATCTGCTTTAAAACAGTTTCAGCATAAGAAACCATTACATCAGGTAAAGCTTCCCGTATATTCTCTATAATCTCTTCATTGCCCAAACCATCTTGTTTTGCCTGCACAATTGCAGTCAAAAGCTGTTGTTTTTTAACTTCAATATTACCATTAGTGTTATTGTATGGTAATAACATCACTGATTTTTACCTCCTAGAAATTTCAAATTTTTGTAATTGCTGCTGATAGTAAATTCTCAACTGCGCTAAAGATTTTGGGTTTTGATTGTACGAGTTGCAAATAAGACTGGCCCATACCCTACCTACTTTACACATCGCAGTATCAAACCTTCCTGCTTCAACATCACTTAAGGCATTATTACGACGAATATATTCAATTGCCATCTTGTCCTGAGAAGCTGGGCTAAAATCCTTTAAGTTTAACTTTGGCTGAAGGTCATACCAACTTTTATCCAACATTTGATAAGCACCAGCCGCAGTTGAACAAACATTTTTACCATTAATAGGAGCGCACTGTTTCTTTAACGGGTGTGTAGAAAAATCATTAAAAGTTCCGTTAAATACTAACTTGCGATAACTTTCTGTCTCACTAGTTCCTGTTTCTGCCCAACGAATTGTTGCTAAAAAAGCACTCAACCGTGGAGAATCAGGATGTGGTGAGTAAGAACCTGTACTAACTCTTCCTCTTAAACTATTTAACGACGCTGAAGAAACACCAGTACTTTGAGAAATTGAAAAATAAATGCCCAAAGTAATTAAGGAAGCAGTTGACAAATGAATGGGTTGAAAACGGGATATAAATTGATGGCGAGGACTCAAAATCAACCCACCTAAACCACCAACAATAAACCCAAATTTCCAACTATCGAGTGCTTTACCAAAACTACGTACCTGACAAATAGTATCCGCACCCTTTGATACCAATCCACATGGCAGTGAAGCTACTCCATAAGAAAATGCAACAGAGCAAGCTGCACCAACCAAACCTGATATAAAAATCGGTACAATTTGTATTTCTCTTACCAATAGCTGAATAACCTTCAACGGTTAGCTAAATACTTGTGTAAATAAGGACGGGGGTTCTGTGCCACACCATTAGAGCGAACTTCAAAATGCAAATGCGGCCCGGTTGAAAAACCAGTACTACCTACTGCCCCAATCATCTGCCCACGCACAACCTGTTGTCCCTGTTGTACATACAGCTGACTAGCATGACCGTAGAGAGTAGATAAACCTCTTTGATGCTAAATAACAACTGCTTTGCCATAACCACTCTTATCGCCCGCAAAAACCACTTGACCAGCATCAACCGCATAAATTGGTGTACCCTTTGCTGCACCAAAATCAATCCCTGCGTGAAACTTGCGATCGCCTGTAATCGGATGTGTCCGCCAACCAAACTCTGAGGTAATAGGAGTACCAGGCGCAGTAGGAAAGGCAACTCGACCATTCTTTAAAACCTGATTCCTACGAATAGTTTTTGGTAATATTAGACTTTGGAGAGATTTGACTAACACTTGAGATTCAATCCATCCAGAAACCTGGGGAATGACCATAGCTGCAATTACAACTGAGGTTGCGATCGCATATCTCCAATTTGCACTCGAATTAGTATCGACTGTCTCATCCAAACTAGTTACAGTCGAATTACTAACCTCTTTGTCACCGTTAGTTTCAAAGATTATTCGCATTGCCTCAACGCCTTTTTGCATTAGCAGGAGCAACCTGCCAACAACCAATCTTTGCAGTACTCAATACTTCCTCAAAGTCATTCCTAACCACACGACAATCAGGAGAATTTAGTTCATCTCCAGATGTTGCAGGTTCCCTAACTTTAGGGGAATAGCGCGTATAGACAGGATTAGAAGACATATTCACGCCAGGTACAGCAGTAGGGACAACAGCTGATGATGAAAACTGAAGCTTTTGTACCAATGCCACAGCATTACGCCAGCTATAAAACTGTAAATATCCCGGTTGCAAGATATCTGCAATCCATACCAGCAGTACGAACCAAAAAATTGCCTTTACCAACATTATTCCAACTGCTTAACCACAGGCAGGGCAAAAGAAGGAACTTCCTTGGGTACAACTTCAATCTTCTTCCCAGCCGCATATCCTGGCCCGGTGTAACTGCCATTAAGGACAAAATTCAACAGCATTATTAACAACCACACTCCCACAGCAGCGACACCCACAGGAGATTTAATTACATCTGATAAAAAATATACTGGATACCAGCCAAATCTCCAAGGGTTTTGCGGGTGCAAGCGATGTGCTTTCCAAGTCTCAATGTAGGGAATTTCTATCTGAGAAACCCTCGGCTTATAGGCAGTAGGTGCATTAATATACCTAACCTCAATAGGTTGAGTATCATAAGTAGTCAGAGGAGAAATATTAGGTTGTTGATTTACTATCCCTCCTTGTTGCTGTACCTGCTGCAACATATTTTGCAAGCGGTTTGCAGGCACAATTGCTCCACCTTCAGAATAATCAACATCAAAATTACGGCGCTGATTTCTGTTCATAATATGACCTCAAATTAACTAGCTGGCAGGATTATCATTTACCTGGGAGTTAGTATCTTCCCAGAAATCTTCATCTTGAAGTTGGGTGTAAAACTCTTCTGGAGATAACATTCCCGGCTGATTTTGCACTCCATCTTCAACAAACTGACTACTATGTACTCGCCCCAATCCAGAAACAGTAGAACGAGGAGAAAATTGAACTACATTCTTAGCAGAGAATTCGTTATTGAATCTCATCCCAGGAACAGGTGAAATCGGAGGAATTAAAGAAGGCTGAATATCAGTATCAGAAACATCAACATGGAGTTGTTGATTGTTGGGATTTCCCAACTTATCAGACACTTCATCTCTTTCTTCAACTGCATTGTTATAGTCAGAAATTCCCCAGCCCAAAAAACAAGCAAACCCAGCCAGAAATATAACTGCACTCATCCAATGCACTCCTGAATTGGGAGATGGCATCATCTCAACTGTCGTGCGAGTTGAACCTTCAAGGGTAGTACGAATAGGGGTACGTTTGACTGCCGCTACAACGTTGAGCGAACACAAAGCTATGCAAATTATCGCAGCAGCAAACTTGGCATACATGACATCACCCCCTCGATTTATTAACAGGCTGTTTATTAGGAATTGGCTTAGGTAATTGCTTCTTCATTTGTTGGATATATATTCGCCTTTGCTCCTCCCTCTGGTGTATTTTCTCGCGGATGTCTGCTACCTGTGCCATCTGCTCTACTGGGTCTAAATACCCCCGCGCCCATAACAGCTGCGCCTGTGCAAGAGAATATGGTTCTTGAGCATTCTTAATCTGAATTAGCATTTGATTCAGATCAACTGATGGTTGAGATTCTAAGTTTTGAGCGTAATCAATCGCCTCTAATTTACCTAAGATCAAAACAGCAGCAGCCCCGGTTGATATCTTCTCCTCAACTTTCGTACCATCGGTTTTGCGGTATCCCCAATAAAAAGTATTATTTCCAGAAGCCGCTTCTAGTAGAACATCCAGCGAGTTGAATTTAACTATCTCCAGTGCCGGCATATAGTGAAGGCGGTAAAACCCAGATTTCTCATTAGCTTGCATTCTGGATATTTCACCTCGCAATTGCTGTCCCCACAATGCCGCCGCCAACTGTCGCCAGCCTGTAAGAGTAGGCGCACCCTCTACTGAGGAGTAACTGGAAAGATGGTCTATATTGTAGTCAGTACGGGAAAGCTTTTCTAAGTACACTTCCCGAATTTGGGAAACTTGCGCCTTTACCTGCTGTACCTCCGATATTTGATTACCTGGAACCTGTTGCTTCCATCCAACCATCAATGCAACCGCCCCTATAACAGACAGCGCACTAACAGTTGAACAAACCGTCCACAGAATAACATTTACCTTTTTCTTTCTGCGACTTGGCTGTTTATTTCGCACAGGTGTAGGAGTAAACATCATCTACCCCTTACGTATTATCAACAACCAACTGCAACTGAGGGCGCTTGTTTAACTCGCGCGCGATCGCAATTCCCGCACCACCCACAACTATCCCGGTTAGTAGCAACAGAGGATGTAAGGCAAGAGTCGCTCCCACTCCCAACAGTTGTCCTACCATCCCGGAAACACCCAGGTTCATCAACAAACCACCAGCTGTGTTAACTAAAAAGTCAAATGCTGCGCTCATAACTGCTCCCTGGCAATAATGCGACTAAAATGAGTAATTCCCTTGATGAGAGAAAAGTTGATTAGGTTTTTTGTTCGTCCCTGGTAAACCAAATTATTACTAGTGCCAGAATCAAACCAACTAATTCGCCTATACCCACACCAATCAAAATTGGCTGAATACTCGGAATCTCCTGTCTTTCTTGAGTTGGGGGAACTGCTACCCACGTCCCAACCACAGTACCAGCTACTACCGAAAGTAGATTTATACCAACTGCCTGAGTAGATGTTTTTCTCAAGTTGAGTAAACTCTCATCCCGTATTTGATAGCAGATAGGTAGCATTTGAGCTACTATTTCTTCGGAGATTGCGCGGTTTTCGGCTGCGAGGACTTCAACTGTCTCGGCTGCTGTGTCGATGTACCGACTAACAGTGGATGAATCTCTTCCCCCCAGTTCACTTTGCCGAAAAAATCGTTATCAATGCGCGAGTTAATTCGCTCTTGCGCTTCATTGTAACCAGGCGGAACGGAAGTATCACCTTCACCAAGTAAACTGCTGCCATGAAAAACAAATTCTTCTAAAGCAAGTGTGGAAGATTCAAGCACCACTTTATGACGTAATTCTCCTAACTGAATACCCCTATCTGCATCTCGGTAAAGTATTCCTACAAAGCTGTCGGGTGAAGCTTGTTCTGGGTCTACGCCAAATCGCTGTTTGATGTACTCGCGTTTGTCGAACTTATGTTCGCCTACTTCTGATTTGCGATCGCGCATTGCAATCAAGTGCTGGGCAGCTTCTTCAAGGGACATACCTTCACGGGAGGCTATCTCTTTGAGTTGAACTAGCTGCTGCTCAACAGTTTCGTCAAGCGTATCATTTGGCTGCAAAGCTAAATCCAACAACCGACAGCAGGTACGTACTACATCAGGCGACACCTGCAAAGTCTCTGCCACTTTGTTAATATGCTTCATTTCGCTCAATTCTCCTAATTACTGCTTGCACAATTGGGTTATTTTTTTCTTCATTAGATATATGCTTAGTCAAAAAGTCATAAAGGCTTACATCATTGACTTTTTGCAAATAAGCATCTAAGCCACCAGCAGGAATCACCTGCTGTAAATATTCCTCACAAGTCAGCCGCCGAATCTTGATAGCAACGTAGAAAACATCCGCAATCTCGACTGTTGTTGCATCAAAATATCCTCCCCGCTTTCGGGGTTTTACTATACCGGCATAGGGATACCACCGTTGTAAAGCGGCAATGGAAATCCCGTATCTTTCGGCAAGTGTTTTCTGGGTGTAGATAACGTTCTCACATATCATCAAACTCAATTCCAACTGAAAGACAACATCAATTGAAAGCAAATTAAACTAGCACCTTACCAAACTGCTTGTAAATTATTTTTTAATTTACAGATTATCTCACTTTAGTACAGGTATAGCTCAACTCAAATACAGCTAAATTTCAGTTCATCTCCTACTAAACTGCACACCTGCCAAGTTACATACTGCCTGTTGATAATGCAAGCACGTTTGTATATATGAGTTAAAAAAATAGAAAAATAACTCTTTTGGTAAGAAACTGCTCTAACAGAAATATATAACGCGATGTGCTACTTAATAGTCTGTGACAAGTTCATTGAACTTTTACCCATTTATCTTGCCGTATCGTGTTATGAAAATACTTGCCTTCCTAATCTGATGACTGCAAAGCTTATTCTTCTTGAGAAATAGCCTGCTGCTGTTTCTTTATCGCACGTGCTATCAAAGGAGCTTTTTTTTCTAATCCTTGTAGAGTCAAATCCCCATCCAAATAAAGTTGATACCATTGTTGACGCTGGCGCAAGACTCTTTCATCATCCCGTAACCGCAACCGTTCCAAAGTAAATTCCGCCTTTTGACGTTGTTGCGGAGGAACTTTATCTGTTAATACTAATTGTAGGGAAGGAAGTAAAATTTCAAACCAATCTTCTCCCAAATCCAAAGGATCAAGTACCCGGTCATCAAGCGTACCTTTACTACTGTTTATCCAAGCAGAAGCAAAGCGTAAATTGCTCCATTCATAAGCTAAATTGCGATAATTTTCACGGCTGCGATAATGATCTACTGTACCAACTGGTTCATACATTACGCTATAGCCACACAGATTATTAAATCCATCAGCTAAATCACTTTTGAAAGGCGACCAATAATCTCTGGTTCCTTTTTTGGGATCTGGGTTTTTTGCCAACCAAGCATTTCCTGGTTGTCGCACTTTTTTATCAAAATCAGGCGGTTCTGGAGGAGGGTTAAATGGCATCATCTGTGTTATGCCTCTGATAACCCAAAATTTCTTTTCTCCGTTGTAACTATCCAACGGGGCCAAAATGGGTCATGTCCTGGTAAAACTCTTTGAAGTTCCTGATGAATTTGTGTTGGTATTCTCAGATTTTCTGGAAACGCATTCATATCATCATCACGCATCCAAGCCTCTGCTGCTTCAATTGCGATTTCTGCTTCTTTGGAACGGGCTTGTTTGAGTCCAAAAATGTCTGAGGTTAACCATCCAACTATGTCCCCTTGTTTTGACCAAGGTACTTCGTCAAGGCTAACCTCTCTATCTTGTAATTTAAATAAAAATAGTTGATCTTCTTGCTCATTAAAATTTGGCTCTAAGGAAGCAAGAACAAGTGGAGAATGAGTAGTTACTAAAGCCTGTATCTTCATCCTGGGTTGTAATTCTGTCACCACAGACAAAATAGCTGGTAAAATCACCCTCTGCCAACGAGGATGTAAATGAGATTCAATTTCATCAACTAGTAAAACTATCTGATTTACTGGCTTTTGTTGTCGCAGTTCGGAAGCTTTTTTATGTTCGTACCAAGTCCACATTAGTAAATAAGCTAGTCCCAGAATACGCTTCATTCCGGCTGATGTTTGAGTAACAGGAACATTCCCGTAAGGTAGGTTAACTGTAGGAATATCGCGCACGTCTTCAATAGAAACTCGCGTTGTTTCTCCCACTTCTATCCATTCGGAAGGGTGAGGTGCAAGTTTTTTAATAACATTAGAAAAGAGTTCAAATGGATATTTATTAGGTTGATTCTGCCATGTAACCCAATCTTGAATTAGACCATTACAAATAACTTTACCTTTTGACTTTAATCCATTCCAAAGTGTATTTGGATTAAAATTATAAGCAATATCGCGTTGGCGAGCAGGGTCAAAAACGGAAAAACTACCATCAACCCGCACATAAATAACTACTTCTTTTAATAAAGGAGGCATTTGTAAATTACGCCATTGCTGTTCAGAAAAATCAAACTGGCTCTGATACTCTCTTATATTTTTTTTATTGCTCACTACGGCTGTAATTTGTGGATTTTCACCTTTGACTCGCTGTGGGTACGCTGGTTGCTCCGCCCAATTTGTAGTCATCACCCACCATGCAATATCGAGTAAAAAACTTTTACCTAAACCATTATCACCAGTAAATATATTGAGCCTATCGGCAAATGCGACATCAAAATGGGCAGCAGGACCAACTTGTTGGAGGTGAAGTTCTTTTAACATTTGGCTCTCATACACAAATTTATATTGATCAACTTACTTCTTATAAATTAAAAGCTATATGTCTGGATGTTTGCAGTTTGCTGTAGCGAACTCACAGTCTTTGCTCAAGCTATTCGTAATCGTTCAATGTCCTTCATAGGAGGCGCACCAAACATCCGAGAATATTCGCGACTAAACTGTGAAGGACTTTCATACCCCACCTGATAGGCAGTATGGGTCGCATCGGCATTCTCGGCAAGCATCAGGTGACGCGCTTTCAATAGTCTTAATTGCTTTTGATATTGCAGCGGACTCATGGAGGTGACTTCTTTGAAATGGCGATGGAACGAGGAAGGAGACATATTGGCTTGAAGAGCTAGATCCTCAACCCGCAGTGGCTTTGTAAAATCAGCCTTGATAAGTTTTATCACTTCAGCAATGCGCTGCATATTGCTGCCCGATGTGGCAATTTGGCGAACTGCTTCACCTTGTTCACCAATTAGCAAACGGTAGTAGATTTCGCGGACGATCATTGGTGCTAGGAATGGAATATCCTGCGGTGTGTCCAAAAGCCGTGTCAGCCTGATAGCACAATCAATCAACGATGGATCGGCATCGCTGATGAACCAGCCTCTAACCGAGTTTTCTTTCTTACCCATGCCTGGGTTAGTTTGAGCAATAATGTCACAGAGTTGAACGGGGTCTAAATCTAGCTTAAATCCTAGATACGGCTTCGCAGGTGTCGCCTCGATCGCACATCCACAGAGCGGTAAATCCACCGACACCACTAGATATTGAGCCACACCATACCCATAGGTTTCCTCATTTAGCAACACTTCTTTTTTGCCTTGAACGACAATGCCGAGAATCGGTTCGGTGACCCCCTGCATTGTGGCTGAAGTATCAGATTCCCGCATGAATTCTAACTGATTAATTGCCGTTGCATGAACACCGTTCCCCTTACCGTCAGTGTGCCGAGTCACTAATGCTGCCAGTTCGTCACACTTGTTGATTGCCGCTTCATAGTTGAATGTTTCAATCACCATACTCAATTCCTGACTGATACCATCCTCATACGCTCATTATAGAGAATATTTCTCCCTTGCCAACGCCTGATTTGAGAGGATTAGGCAATCATCTGCGAGGTTTATGTATTTAGGGAAAAGCTTTTCAACCTTATGATGAACCCATGCTGAAAGACAAGGCTGAAAGGATGAGGCAATGAAGAGAAACAAGGCAAAAATTGCTTTAGTCACAGGAGCGAGCCAAGGACTGGCGAAAAAAGAGGTTGGTGTAATTGTGACGGATCGCAGCAGTGAGGCAAAAGTGAACAGTGTTGTTTCTGCGATCGCCTACTGTGGCCATTCACCCATCGCGGAAACCGATGAGTAAATACCCAAAGAATTGAAGTCTCTAGAGGCATATTTTTCTAAGTCAAATCAACCTCAACAGCAAGGACAGTCATCATGTTAAATGTAGAAAACAAAGTTATTGCGATCACTGGAGCCAGTAGTGGCATTGGTGAAGCCACCGCGAAGTTACTTGCTCAAAACGGTGCAAATGTAGTTCTGGGGGCACGGCGTACAGAAAAGCTAGAAGCGATTGTCAAAGAGATCCGCGACCAGGGAAACAGCGCAGAATTCAAAGCGGTAAATGTCACTGATCGCGAGGATGTGAAAGCATTCATCCACTTTGCATTAGACAAATTTGGTCGCGTCGATGTCATCTATAACAATGCAGGCGTGATGCCCTTGTCCCCAATGAATGCCCTGAAAGTTGAGGAGTGGGACACCATGATTGATGTAAATATCCGTGGCGTATTGAACGGCATTGCGGCTGGTTTACCGATCATGGAAGCACAAGGCGGCGGACAATTTATCAATACTGCATCGATCGGCGCACACATGGTGGCACCTACTGGCGTAGTTTATTGCGCGACAAAATACGCTGTTTGGGCAATATCTGAAGGGCTGCGTCAGGAATCGAAGAACATTCGCGTGACCATCATATCCCCTGGCGTAGTTGAGACCGAACTCGGCTCTGATATCACGGATGATGCAGCTAAAGGCTTCTTGAAAGAACTCCGCAAAACTGCCCTCACCCCTCAGGCGATCGCCCGATCTGTCTTATTTGCTGTGTCTCAACCAGATGATGTCGATGTCAACGAAGTCATTGTCCGCCCGACAGCCAGCGCCTTCTAGGCATCGACATACATCACTCCTCCGTCCCCTCTTTGCGTCATGAGCTTGATTGACACAGACAAGACACTTTTTTATTACCGACTTGAAAAAAAACCTATGAGCCTTACTGCCTACCGCACTCTCGGACACTCCGGCTTGATCGTCAGCCCGCTCACCCTCGGCACCATGACCTTCGGCACCCCGCGATGGGGTGCGCCCGATGAGGTTTCTGAGTCCATCTTCCATGCCTATGTCGATGCTGGCGGCAACTTCATCGACACCGCCGATGTGTATGCCAAGGGTCGCAGCGAGGAACTGATTGGTAGCTATATCACCGATCGCAGCCTACGCGACCAACTAGTGCTTGCAACCAAGTTCAGCTTTCACGGCGGCGAACCGGGTAACGCGAATGCGGGCGGCAACGGACGCAAAAACATGCATCGGGCGCTTGAGGGTTCGCTGCGCCGCCTCCGTACCGACTACGTTGACCTCTACTGGATGCACACCTGGGATATGGTGACGCCTGTTGAAGAAGTACTACAGTCGCTCGGCGACCTGGTGCGCGTCGGCAAGATCCGCTACTTCGGCTTCTCAAATGTGCCAGCCTGGTACACTGCCAAGGCAGCCGCGATCGCCACAGCGCATAACATTCCCGGGCCCATCGCCATGCAACTGGCGTATTCGCTCGTTGAACGCAGCATTGAGCGCGAACATCTGCCCGCCGCCCGTGAATGCGGTCTCGGCATCTGTGCCTGGAGTCCGCTTGCTGCCGGTTTCCTCACTGGCAAGTACGAGCGCGAGGAGGCGGGGGCGAGCGGTCAAGGACGGCTGATTGGCCCCAATCCTTTCGGCAACCAGATGTTCACCGATCGTAACTGGCGCGTCCTTGATACCCTGCGAACGGTGGCAACCCAAGTCGATCGCCCCTTGGCGCAGGTCGCCCTTGCCTGGGTTTCAGTGCAGTCTGGCATTACCTCGCCGATTCTGGGTGCAAGCTTGCTCGATCAACTGTATGACAATCTGGCATCATTGGACATCTGCTTCACCCCGGAACAGATGCGGACGCTGGACGAGAGCAGTGCCCTTGACCCCGCCTTTCCCTATAGCATCTTCACCAGCGAGGTGAATCGTAGCATTTTCGGCGGCGCGATTGTCCAAGGCTGGAGGTAGTGCTTCGGTTGTGTTGCAAAGTACTTTAATAACTTAAGGTAGTCGATTTCAAGAGTGTATTCTCCATGTCTTGCTACAACAGCACAGATAAAATTACTGACTTGGGTTATGTTCAATTGTTTGGCGTGATTCACTAATCTATGGAATGATCTTGTTGATTGCTACTTGGGACTAAATTCAATTGATTTTAATAATCCGTGAGCCTGCTAGTCGTGAAGAAATAGACGAAATGGTGAAAACTTGGGATGTATTCATTAAAATAGCAGTAGACATCGAACGCAAAATTCTTGCAGGTGGTGGCGTTCGCCATTACGAATGCGAACAAGAGTTACTCAAAGACGGTAGCAGACAACGAGATATTTGGGGTGTGGATTGGTCTCCTTTGACTCAAGAAATCGTGTTTGAGTCAATCATCAACATTCGCCCAAGCCAGAATAACCGTAGTATGATAATACAGTCTAACCAAATTCGAGAACAAGTTAGCCAAATTACCAAGCAATTGCTAGGAGGATTGTAATGCCTAACTGGAGTGCAATTGAAGCGAGTTTTTTACGTCAACCCCACGCGCAACAATTAGGAGAATTGGCAGCTAGTTTGGCACGCCTTAACTCTTGGTCACAAAAGAGTGCAATTCGTGAATTAGTTCCAATATTGTTGTCAGAAAGTTTGTTGTACGTGTCTTTAATACAACAAAAAAGTGAAATAAATAATGTTGAATTAAATCAACTCCAAGACTTATTACAAAACTGGATTAATGTTTGGGACAAATCAATGGAAATTACAGATATTGCATCTGTTGCGTCTACTTGGTCACAGCGAGTATTGGAGATGTCGGGTTTGCTAGCTTCTTAAATCGTTGAGTGCATAGTTGACCACTGCGATCAGCTACGCTGGGCGGTTACGCCATCGCTCCTCAGTAAATACTGCTGTATCAAGAGTCGGCAGTCGCGTCATTATCAGTGGTAGAGTATTTAGAAGCAATAAAATAATTATTTTTGCTTGGTAATTAATTAGATTTTGCTACGGGATTATGAGAATACTACACAGCAATTTGCTCCCAGCTAGAATTCTCCTCAAGAATATCTATTTCATCAAGAGAAAGTATTTTAGGTTGCATTTGTTGTAGGTCACGCAGTACCATTTCGGTATCCTCAGCATTAAACTTATAATACTCAGTTAAACTGCCGATAGGATAATTTAAGCACTGATGATATTATATTGATGGTTGAGGTGAGACTTGTGTTCGCGGAGCGTCACGGAGTGAGGACAGCATATCAATACAAGCTACGACCAACAGCAAAACAAGCCATTGAGATAGACAGATGGCTGTCTATGTTATGCGCTCAGTATAATTTTTTGTTGGCTGATAGATTTGATTGGCACGAGCGCAATCGCTCACCAATTAATGCTTGCCCTCTTGTGTGCCACATACCAGAGTTACGCGACAATCCAGACTATTATTCACAAAAGAAAACGCTACCGCAGCTTAAAAAAACTCATCCTTGGTATGGCGAAATTTACTCGCAGGTACTACAAGATATAGTTAAACGAGTGAAGACAACGTTTGACCGTTTTTTAAAAGGTGATAGCAATGGCAAACGAAGTGGACGACCTCGGTTTAAATCACGCGACCGTTATCGCACATTTACATATCCACAGATAAAGGATGGGTGTTTACAAGGCAGTCTAATCACCTTGCCGATGTTTGGTATAGTCAAGGTGATTCTGCATCGCCCAATACCTGATGGGTTTAAAATTAAAACCGCATCTGTCACTAAAAAAGCTGATGGCTATTATTTAAGTTTAAGCCTTGAAGATACGACAATCCCAACGATTAAACCCGATTTTAATCCAAATTCAATCACGGGTATCGACCTCGGTTTAAAAGAATTATTGACAACTTCCGATGGTGATGTTGTCTCAATCCCTCAGCATTACCGTAAATCTCAGAAGCGATTGCGGGTCATTCAAAAACGTATCTCACGCCGTAAAAAGGGAAGTAGTCGCTGCAAAAAAGCTATTAAGCAAGTTGCTAAACAACATAAAAAAGTAGCTGATAAGCGTAAAGACTTTCACTTTAAAACTGCCAATAATCTACTGAAAAAATATGATGTCGTAGTTCATGAAGATTTAAACGTCAAAGGTCTTTCTCGGTCTATGCTAGCTAAATCTGTGTATGATGCTGGATGGTCAAGCTTCTTGTCGATACTGACAACCAAAGCCGAAAATGCTGGGTTGTTGGTAATTGCAGTGAATCCATCAGGTACGTCACAGGATTGTTCTAAATGTGGGGTGAAAGTTCCTAAAAAGTTGCATGAAAGATGGCACGACTGCCCTAATTGTAAATGCAGTCTTGATCGCGATCATAATGCAGCGTTGAATATAAAAAATAGAGCGGTAGGGCATTCCGTTCTTAAAGCTCATCGAGTATCCGAAGCAATAGCTGGATTTGGTGAGAAGCCTACACTGTACTGTACTCAGTCAGTGTAGGAGTATGTCACTAGGTTGAGATTGCCCAAATCCCTTTGCACACATGGCACTGCCTCAAAATTTACGTGCTGGAAGACGCGATTTTAACAGAATTAGTGGGGCGATGAGCAGGAGCCGGGAGTACATTTATTTCGCAACACTGCCCGGTAAAACCGTTTGCTGGCAGCAACATCAGCAACCCGTAGATGAACATGGTCAATCAGGCGACCTCGATGGAATTCCATAGTGTTATCTTGCCTCTAAAAATGAGTCATTCTCTGGTCAAGCATTGTTCTGGTTGAGTTGCTGCTCAAGCTGCTCATCCCAGAAGGCGGCTTCTATTTTGTGTCCATCTGGATCGCGCACAAAGCAGCCGTAATACGGCTCACTATAGTCGGGTCTACCACCGGGGGCACCATCGTCTTTGCCTCCTGCCGCTAATGCTGCCTCATGGAAGGCGTGGACTGCTTCTTTTGTAGGAGCAATAAAACCAATGTGAGTTCCATTGCCAACGGTTGCAGGTTGCCCGTCGAAGGGAGTTCCCACCCAAAATTCGGGATACTGTTTGCCATAGGCGATCGCCCCCGGATGCTCCATAAATCGCTTACAGCCCAATGTTGGCAACACAGCATCATAGAAGGCGATCGCTCGTTCAAAATCATTAGTACCAATTGAAACGTGCGAGAGAATGCTGGGATTGTTATCCATGTCGGAATCCTCTATCAGTTGATGTGGATGTGCTAGAGAGCCGATCGGTGATTTGCTGCACCCTAACACAACTTGATGAAACGATTGGATTATAACAGTACTTTAGTACTAAGCCGACTTGTCTTCTTTTGCCTTTTGTTAAGTTACAAGTTCACCCTGTTAGAAGATTTTTCATTTCTTTTCAACAAGAAAGGCAGAGGGCAGAAGGCAGGAGGCAGAAGGAATACTATTTTCGCCCTCTGCCCGTGACCAGACCGAACTTGGGTCTGAGTCCCCCACCATAATCTCTGATTTGGTGGCCAAGAATTGAGCGGGGTTAAAGCCCCGTTCAAATTCTTCCCTTCTGCCCTCTGCCTCCTGCCTTCTTTACCGGCATCATGGATGCCTGGCGCTTTAAACTGTTGTAAACCCTTAGCCGGACTGAATGTTAGGTTTAACTTCGCGCAACCGACGTTCCAGAAAACGACGCTCACTGTCATTTGTCACTAATTTTAGTGCCCGTGTATAGCTCTGGGTCGCTTCCTCTAATGCTCCAACACGCCGGAATAAATCTGCACGGGTGGCATGAAAGAGATGATAGCTGTCCAGTTCTGGAGCAAGGCGATCAATCAGTCCAAATGCGGCTTGAGGACTGTCTGCCATTGCGATCGCCACTGCTCGGTTCAAGGCCACAATGGGTGAGGGCTGCAAGCGTTCCAACACCTCATAGAGCCGCACGATCTGCGCCCAGTCTGTTTCTTCGGCGCGGGTTGCCTGACAATGGAGGGCTGCGATCGCCGCTTGCAGGGCATACACTCCGGTTCCAAAGAGCAACGCTTCCTCTACCAGAGGTAACGCCTCAGCAATCTGTAGATGGTTCCAACGACTGCGATCCTGATCTTCTAGCAAAATCAAATTGCCTGCCTCATCTAGACGCGCATTGCGCCGCGAATCGTGCAATAACATCAGCGCCACCAGTGCTGTGACTTCAGATGGGGGTTGGGGTGCCAGCAATTGCCGCACCAGTTGCCCCAAGCGAATCGCTTTGATGCAGAGGTCAGCCCGCACGATCGCATCTCCTTTGGTTGCGGCATAGCCTTCGTTGAAGATGAGATAGATGACTGTCAGGACTGCCTCTATCCGGGGAGCGAGATCAGTCGTCTCAGGTACTTTGTAAGGAATGCCTGCGTCTCGAATTTTGCGTTTAGCACGAACTAACCGCTGTGCCATTGTTGCAGTCGGTATAAGAAAGGCGCGGGCAATTTCGTCGGTTTCCAGTCCACCCAACATTCGGAGGGTCAACGCTACTTGAGTTTCCGTTGCCAGTGCTGGGTGACAGCAGGTAAAGATTAATCGCAGGCGATCGTCTCCAATTTCATCACTGTCATAGGTTGGTTCTTCAGTGGATGGAATTAAGCCAGATGCCGCATACCACTCCAGTTTTTCGGTCAGTTTCGTGCGTCGTCGGAGGCGATCAATCGCCTTGTACCGAGCAGTTCGGATAATCCAGGCACGGGGACGATCGGGAATACCGTCGCTTTCCCACTGATTCACTGCCGCTGTAAATGCTGCCTGTGCAGCTTCTTCAGCTACATCAAAATCTTTGACCAGCCGAATCAGAATAGCAACAATGCGCCCCCATTCAGTTCGATAAAGGGCAGCAATTGCTTGAGCCACATCTGTTTTTGGGGTTGAAGCCATACCTTTGACAAAAAGACTTGAAGAAGAATTCAGAAGTCAGAATTCAGGAGTCAGAATCAATGTTCGTTGGGGATTCAGACCCCAACCAATTGTAGACACCGTCCAGACGATAGCGCCGGCGGCAAGCGACGCAGGAACGTCTGGGGTTTTAAACCCGTTTATTCATCCACCAGTCGCACAGAATTCAATTCTGAATTCTGGCTCCTGACTCCTGAATTCTGTTTGATAAAGAATTTTGGGCAAGGTGTCGATTTGAGCAATTGCCGTTCGACTAACTGATAAAGGGAGATAAGTTCAATTGTACTAGACAAAATTTTTGCACTCAGGTGTCGATTTGGACAATTCCCGTTCGACTTAATCACAAAGGAGGCAACCAAATGAAATATTTGCTGCTGATTTATATGGACGAAAACGCCATGAGCGACACCGAGCGGGAGCATTGCTATGGGGAATCTGCCCAACTCGCCCAGAACTTGCATACTCAAGGACAATTTCTGGCGACGGCTCCACTTCATCCTGTTGCAACCGCAACTAGTGTCCAAGTCCGTGATGGCAAATCACTTGTACCGATGGACCATTTGCCGAAACCCGCGAACAATTGGGTGGATTCTTCCTCATTAATGCTCAGGATTTGGATGAAGCCATTGCGATCGCCACCCGCATCCCAGGTGCAAAAGTCGGCACCGTCGAAATCCGTCCTGTCATCGAAGTTGCGGGACTACCAAGCCCTGACCGTCCTTAACCGCTTGAACTCAAGGAGAACCCTCATGCAAAACAATTCCAAAATCACTCCCTGTTTATGGTTTGATGATCAAGCCGAAGCTGCCGCTCAGTTTTATACGTCGATTTTTCGCAATTCCAAAATTGTCCACGTCAGTCGATACGTAGACGCTGGACAGGAAATTCACGGAAAACCAGCCGGAGCCGTCATGACTGTCAGCTTTGAACTTGATGGTCAGCCGTTCACAGCACTCAACGGTGGTTCGACCTTCAAATTTAACGAGGCGATTTCCTTCCAAATCTTTTGCGATACGCAGGCGGACGTGGACGATTACTGGCAAAAATTGTCTGCCGGTGGGGATGAAACCGCACAGCAATGCGGCTGGCTCAAAGACAAATACGGCGTCTCCTGGCAAATTATTCCTCGCATTCTGATTGAGTTACTCAACCTCCCCGACGCGGCAACCTCTCAAAAAGTGACCACTACCATGCTGCAAATGAAGAAGATCGAGATTGATGAACTCAAGCGTGTCGCTGCTGATTAGCGGTTCCTTCGGAGTTGCGCCTTGTGCTAATCAGCACACCCAACCCAATACTTGTATGGGGAAAAGGGGAAGGGGAAAGGGGAAAGAAAAAACCTTTAACCTTTAACCTTTACCCTTTTCCCCAAACCCAATGCCGAGTTGAAATGCACAAAGCGTGCAGTATTGACACCCAACCCCTCGCAATCTAACTCAAAACCATTCAACAGGAGATTTCACAATGAAAGTCATGGTCTTTGTCAAAGCAACCCAAGACTCCGAAACTGGGGTCATGCCGAGCGAACAGCTTTTAACTGAAATGGGGCAGTACAACGAAGAATTAGCCAGGGCAGGTATCTTGCTCGCCGCTGAGGGGTTTCATCCTAGCTCAAAAGGGGTGCGAGTTCACTTTTCAGGAAGCGATCGCACCGTCACCCAGGGACCTTTCACTCCAGCGCAGGAGCTAGTGGCAGGGTACTGGCTGTGGCAGGTGAACTCAATGGAAGAGGCAGTTGCTTGGGTAAAGCGCTGCCCTAACCCTATGCCAGGAGACTCCGAGATTGAGATTCGTCCCGTATTCGAGGCAGAGGATTTTGGTGAAGTCCTGACACCCGCCTTAAGGGAGCAGTCAGACCGCATTCGCGCTCAACTTGAAACGCAGCAGCAAGAGTAACGTCATCAGCAACCGCGCAAATGATGTTCATGTGCGAACGATCCGCTCATCAAAACGCAGAATCGATTACAAAAGGAGAAATCAATGCAACTCAATTCTTACCTGATGTTCAACGGCAACTGTGAGGCAGCGTTCAAGTTCTATGAACAATGTCTGGGTGGGAAAATAACTATGATGATGACACACAAAAAAGCACCTTCTGCAGAAAATGTCTCACCGGAATGGCAGGACAAAATCATGCACGCTTGCCTTGAACTAGATGATCGCCTCCTGATGGGATCTGACTGCCCACCAGGATACTTTGAAACCCCGCAAGGTTTCTACGTACAAATTAGCGTTCCTGAAATCGCTGAGGCAGAACGGCTTTTTCACGCTCTAGCAGAAAACGGCAAGGTGAAGATGGCGATCGCGCAAACGTTCTGGTCATCCCGCTTTGGCATGTTGACCGATCAGTTTGGGACACCGTGGATGATCAACTGCGAACAAATGCACATCACTGAGGTTGATTCATGAAACTCTATGAATTTGCTCCCACACGATCAATTCGGGTTCGTTGGGTTCTCCAGGAACTTGGGGTGGAATTTGAAGCAATCTCCATCAACATGCAGGCAGGTGAACACCGTACACCCGATTTTCTCACCATCAATCCCACTGGCAAGCTCCCTGTACTCATCGATGGCGAACATATCATCACTGAATCCGTAGCCATTGCTTTGTACCTCGGTGAGAAGTACCCAGAATCTAACCTGGTACCTACAGACTTGCTTCTGCGAGCACAGCTTTATCGTTGGCTCCTCTTTACTGCCACCGAATTGGAACAGCCGCTATGGCGTATCGCTCGCCACACGTTTATATACCCAGAAGAGTTGAGATTGCCTGCTGAAATACCTCTGGCTCGGCAAGACTTCACCAGTATGGCTGTCGTTTTAGAGAACCATCTGTTGGATCGGCAGTTTGTAGTGGGTGAACACGTCACAGTGGCTGATTTTGTGCTTGCTTACACACTGGATTGGGCGAACGAAGTTCAGCTACTCGCCACTTTCCCCACGCTGGTGGACTACATGGAACGAATGTACAAACGACCAAAGGCATCTGGGCGAATCGCAGCTGCACTTGCAAGTCTCAATCAGACCTCACAATGATTCGTGATCTGATCAGCCGTTTGGGTATCAGCCAGAGTGAAGTCTGGTAGATATTGTTTTACAGAGACATCCAGGACATCCAGGTTAATTTTTCCAGCTTCTACCAATTGCAGCGCTGCGATCGCTTCTAGACGCAATCATTGTCTAGCAAAAGCCAAGTCACTTCAACGATATCATCAAAGCTGTCAATCTCCTGAACAGTCTTCTTCATCTACCCAATCTTCATCCCAGAGAAGTTCATTGTAAACCTTAGTTGCTTGAGATATTTTTAGGTTGTGAGCTGCTGTCACACAATTTCTTGGTTGCCAGCCAATGAGGGCATATCTTCCATGTAAATGTCTGACAGCATCTTTGCAGTCATTAATTACTGGAATATCTTCTTTGATGTATTTCCGCAATTGGACTCCTAAACGAATTGCCTCCATTTCATAATTTTGAAAGTAGGGTTCTTCAACATCAGGTGTAGAACGAATTGGGATTTAGTTGCCAGCCGAGGATTTGACGATGCACGGCTGTTTTCTGCCTACCTGCACACACTGCGTTGGAACTGCGTCACTTCCATAGACCCAAAATTATTTCAGGCACCTTACAGGGCCGGGATTGAGGTGAAAGCTTATCAGCTAGAGCCACTACGTAAAGCCTTACTGATGCCTAGAGTAGCTCTGTTTATTGCCGATGATGTTGGTTTGGGCAAAACCATTGAAGCTGGGCTGATCCTCCGCGAAATGTTGATGCGCCAAAAAGTGAGGCGCGTTGTCATTTCCTGTCCGCCATCGGTGGTACGACAATGGCGGGATGAAATGGAGAGCCGATTTGGACTCACTTTTATGATTTTTGACCGAGAGTTTGTCGCCTCTCGTCGCCAAGAACGCGGCTATGGAATTAACCCTTGGACAACGCACAACCGCTTTATTATTTCTCATGCGCTACTCCGAGATGAAACCTATGCTGCACCATTACGTGATTGGTTGGGTGATTTTTCTGCTGCATCAATGCTGATACTTGATGAGGCTCATAACGCCGCCCCAGCAAGTGGTGCCAAATATGCTGTTGATTCTCAACTGACACAAACTGTTCGTAACTTAGCTCGTCGGTTTGAGCATAAGCTGTTTCTGTCTGCCACTCCTCACAACGGCCACTCTAACAGCTTTGCCGCACTACTAGAAATTCTTGACCCACAACGGTTTTGTCGAGGCGTACCTGTTCGCAACCCAAAACTCCTTGATACTGTGATGGTAAGGCGTTTAAAACGCGACCTACGGGAAATAGGAGAAGATTTTCCTAATCGCCAGGTTATCCCCATAGTTATTGATGGGCTACCTGCAAATGCCCCAGAGTTAAAGCTGTCTCGATTGTTACAAGAGTATCGCCAACTACGTGAGGAACGGTTAAAAGATACATCCAAATCCACTCAGAAGTCAGCGATGCTTGTTGTCACCTCTCTGCAAAAACGCCTACTCTCCTCTATCGAAGCATTTGCCAGAACTTTAAAGGTGCATCGTACTGCAATTGAAAAGCAAGCTGCTTCTACTCCTAATACAACTAAATTGTCACGTAATTTACCGCTACTGTGGGAACCTCCAGGTGCTGATGATGACCGCGCTGAACTTGATGAAATGGAAGTACAGGCGGAAGAAGATGCTCAGATGATGGCAGCAAGTAGTCAACCTACAACCTCTGCGCTTACAGCCCGCGAACTAGAATTACTAGAAGAAATGTCGGAGACTGCAAATGCGGCACGTTATCAACCAGACCCCCGCATCAAAGAACTAGAAAATTGGATTCGCAGCAATCTTTGTCCCAATTTGGGCGAGGCAGGGGCTACTTGGAATGACCGCCGAGTAATTATATTTACTGAATATACAGATACAAAACGCTACCTCCAACAGCAATTAGAAGCGTTGATTGCAGGCTCAGACCGTGAACATCAACGCATCGATGTATTTCACGGTGGTATGGGCGAAGAACGCCGAGAAGCAATCAAATTCGCTTTTAATACCGACCCATCTCGCCATCCTCTGCGTATCCTCATTGCTACCGATGCAGCGCGGGAGGGGGTAAACCTACAAAATAACTGCGCTGACCTGTTTCACTTTGACGTACCGTGGAACCCTAGCCGCATGGAACAGCGCAACGGGCGGATTGACAGAAAACTGCAACGATCGCCTATTGTTCGCTGTTATTATTTTGCATTGCCACAGCGAGCCGAAGACCGGGTACTAGATATCTTAATTAAAAAGACGGCAACCATACAAAAAGAACTGGGTAGCCTTTCCCCAGTGGTAGAGAAGAATTTATCAAGATTGCTGGAAGGGGGTATTCGCCATGAAGAAGCAAATTCAATTGCTGAGGTGATTAAAAAAGTAGACCAGTCTGAGACTCAAGTGATCGCTTTCTCCCAAGTAGTTGATGAAGAATTGGAGGAAATTAGACTTCAAAAAGAGCAATTGGTTAACCAAGTGGCACAACTTCAAGAAATGCTCAAAACTTCGCAGGACTGGTTGGGACTCGATGACCGCCATTTTCGGGATGCTATTTCCGCTTCTTTGGAAATTTTGGGAGTAAATTCGCTCGCACCTGTGGATGCTAATGAGGCGGCTAATGACCCTACTACTGCGCGTTGGATAGTACCATCTCTCGACCAACGCTTGGGAGCAGATCCCACCTGGGCTACTACTCTTGATACCTTAAGAATACCGCGAAAACACGGTCAAAAACCTTGGGAATGGCGACGGGAGGCTCCTATTCGTCCGGTAATTTTCCGTGATCCTGGTACGTTGGATGGTGATGTAGTTCACTTGCATTTGGAACACCGGGTAGTGCAGCGGTTATTGGGACGCTTTTTATCGCAAGGTTTTACACACCATGAATTAACTCGTGCTTGCGTCTGTCTCACGGATGAACCTTTACCTAAAGTGTTAATTTTAGGACGCTTATCTTTATATGGCGATCGCGCCACTAGATTACATGATGAAGTAATTGCTGTGGCTGCGGAGTGGTCAGACCCAGTAACTAGAGGGCGTAAAAAGTTACAAGCTTTACCAGAAGGACAAAAGGATGATGTTTTAGCTTTACTGGAAAATTCCTTGGCTTCTCCCCGGTTGCGAGAGGTTCCTGCATCAGTTAGACAACGCTTATGTCAAGCTACATCTGAGGATGTGGGAGAGTTGACACCACATTTGCATAAACGTGCAGAGGTGCTAGCTGAACGCGCCAAGAAAAAGCTGACAGCACGGGGACAAAAGGAAGCTGAGGAAATGAAGAAGATTTTAGAGGAACAACGCGATCGCATTCTCAAAACTAAACAAGAAACCGAACAACCCCTACAGCTTTCGTTATTTGCTGAAGAAGAGTTGCGTCAGTTAGAAGCAGACCGTCGCCATTGGGATAAGCGACTAAATATGCTAGCCGAAGAGTTGGTGCGCGAACCAGCGCGAATTGAAGCAATTTATGAAGTGAAGGCGGTACGCGTTGAACCTGTAGGTATAGTTTATTTGTATCCAGTTAGCGGTTAGTTGTTAATTTGCAGTAATTGATTCTTAAATCTATGACTTATGCTGAAATTTTTTCAACAGAAACTTGATACATAATTCGCTCTTTTAACGAATCTGCTGCAACTGCTGCAATAGTTTCCCAATCTTCTTGTTTCAACAACACCGCAAGCAATTCGCGTAGTATCTCTCGATTAGAGATAAACTCTTCGCCATAAAGTTCATCTGTTCCCAAAACAACGAGTAGGTGTTCTCTTACTTCTGGTGTAGGTAGTCTTAATCTTTGAAGTAATCTATCTCTTGCAGTTTTTACCGCAATTTTTGTAGCTGTTCCTAAATTCCAATTATTCAGCAGCAACCGCACTTCTCTATTAAGAGAAATACGTAATGTTGTTAAACGTCCTAAAAGTTCAAAGTTAAGCATGAGGTCGCCAAATCCAGAACCCCAATCCAAGCCAGCACCAATGTTCCCACCTACTTTATCTTCTGCTTCAACAGCTTTTCTCAACCATTTTTCATCAAACAATAAATCCATCGGATTTACTGCATTTTCTTGATTAAAAGTGCTTTGAATATAATTAGGTTCTTCCTGATTCATTAACTTCACCTCGCTACCTTATTCAGAAGAACGGCGAACTCCATACTCAAAATAAACCAAGTCTTCGTAATCTTCATCCTCTCCCAAATCAATCATCCCTTGATTATCATAAAATTCTTCTGCTCCTGGTAGCGAATGTAACCCTACTCTACCCTCGTAACCTAGTTCGATACTGCGGTTTCTGGCAAATGCTAAGAGTGCAGTACCAACGCCTTTTAATTTGGGCGGACGTTGAATAAATTCCCGATTCCAAGGCGCAGAAGCAATTCCATCAATGTATACTAACCGTTTACCCTCACTGATACGCGAACCGTGCATTTGAGTTTCAATCAGCATTAACCCTTGAGTTTCGCCTTCGTACTCAATTGCATAGCCTTCGCGGTTTGGTTGTCTGTGAATAACGAACTGAAGTTTAAACTCCCAGTCCCAAAATTTATCTTCTTGTCCGTACAATCTTAATTGTTCTTTCCACTCTGAGGCATAATCATTGACGTGCTTTTGCACTAATTCTACTAAATCTGCTTCCACGGTCATGCTATCTTGACCGCGAATTAGTTGTATTTTTGTTCGCATCGCACCAATATCGTGTGCATTAGCAGATTTTGATGTTATCAGATTAAGTAAACAAACTGTACCAGACTCAAAGACCGCAAAGGAGAAACGATGGCGATTGACCCAGAAATCACGAGACATAAAGAGTGGTTGGGTTTTCTCCAGCCTGTAGGGTTGGTAGTATCTCCCCCGGCGTTGGTGAAGGCGCAGGCGGTGGTCAACCGCAATATTGTAGATTTGCAACAATCATTGCTGGCTGCGGTTGATGAGGATGGCTATATTGCTGATTTTCCGGCTTTTGTGGTAAATGTATTAAGCTGGGCTGATAGTGACCTTGTTAAACCATCACTAGAATACGAGATAGCTTTAACTGATTACAGCGAAATTCTTGCGCCTACCTATATTGTGCCTGACCCGGATAGCGACAAGCCGCAGATTTTGGTGCAAATAATTTCTTCTGGTACTGACTTGGATGTAGTCGCACCAGAATTAACTAAGTCTAGCAGTGGTTGGCACGCCAGCCCCCAAGCTAAGTTTGAGCGGTTGTTACGGGAGACGCAAATACCCATAGGTTTGTTGTGTAATGGTGGGTTGCTGCGTTTAGTGTATGCGCCACGGGGCGAGTCTTCTGGACATTTGACTTTTCCAGTACAGGCGATGTGTGAGGTGTCTGGACGGCTGATTTTGGGGGCGATGGAAATGCTGCTGTCGGCATTTCGTGTGTTTAGTGCCACTACAGGCCGTCGTTTACAAAATTTGTTGGAAGATAGCCGTAAGTACCAAGCAGAAGTTTCTACAACCTTGGCTAACCAAGTACTAGATGCTTTGTGGGAACTGCTGCGTGGGTTTCAGATGGCGGATGCGGCTGTTGATGGTAAGCTCTTAAGTGAAATTGCTGCCACAAATCCGCAACACATTTATGGTGGATTAATCACTACACTGATGCGGCTGGTGTTTTTGCTCTACGCTGAGGACGAAGGGTTAATGCCACCAGACGATGTTTACCAGCGTAACTATTCTGTATCTGGATTGTATGAACGGCTACGAGAAGACGCGGGGAATTACCCTGATACGATGGATCAGCGTTATGGGGCGTGGGTGTGGCTGTTGAGTTTGTTTCGATTGGTTTATGACGGCGGCGGACAAACACCAGAGTATTTACCAGCAAGGCATGGTCAGCTTTTTGACCCGGATGAGTATGCGTTTTTGGAAGGTCGCTCACGCGGTAGTAAGTTTGTCAAGGCTCAACCAATCGAGCCTCCGCGAATTCCCGATGGTGTAGTGTATCGTTTGTTAGAAAAATTACTAATTTTAGAAGGGGAGCGCCTGTCTTATCGGGCGTTAGATGTGGAGCAAATTGGCTCGGTGTATGAGGGCATTATGGGTTTTGCTGTGGAACGGGCAGAAAGTCCGAGTATTGGAGTTTACAGCAAGCCCAAGGGATCAAAGGTTTCTACCACGGTGGTAGTAGATGTGACGGCGATTTTGGCAGCAAAGTCAGCTGACCGTCAGAAGTTACTGAAGGAATGGGCAAATTGTGAGGTATCAGGGAATGTCCTCAAGGAACTGAAGGCGGCGCAGACGTTAGAAGATGTAGTGATTGCACTAGGTCGGAAGGTATCGCGGCAAACACCTAATTTGTTGCCTGTGGGTTCGCTGTACTTGCAGCCAGGGGAAGAACGCAGGCGTTCTGGTTCGCATTATACGCCCAGGCCACTCACTAAACCGATTGTGGAAACAACGCTGCGTCCGGTGTTGGAAGCGTTGGGAGAAAAACCGACTGCGGAACAGATTTTATCTTTGAAAGTTTGTGATTTGGCGATGGGTTCTGGTGCGTTTTTGGTAGAAACCTGTCGTCAATTGGCTGAGAAGGTGGTGGAAGCGTGGGAACGCGAGGAAAACGATACCCGCCTGGGAATTAGCGATCGCAACCAGAATGCGATAATTGATAGCGATCGCAATCAGAATACGATAATTGATAACGATCGCAACCAGAATGCGACGATTAGCAATTCTGGCAAAGAAGAACCTTTATTAATTGCGCGTCGCTTGGTGGCGCAACGGTGTTTATATGGCGTGGATAAAAACCCGTTTGCGGTGAATTTGGCGAAGTTATCTTTATGGTTGGTGACGCTGGCGAAGGATTTACCGTTTACATTTCTTGACCATGCGCTCAAGTGTGGAGATTCGCTGGTAGGGTTGAGGAAAGAGCAGATTGGGTCTTTTGGGAAGGATGCAACTGACGATTTACCGCTATTTGTATATTTGAAAGAGCAACTTGACCGTGCGCGTTCTTATCGGGCGGAAATTCAGGCGTTGGATACCCGCAGTGATGCTGATGATGACCAAAAGCGGGATTATCTATATAAGGTAGAGCAAGAATTGCACCAAGCGCGGTTAACGGGGGATGTGAGAATTGCGGCGTTTTTTGAGGGAAGTAATAAGAAGCAGCGAGAGGAGAGGGAAGCTGAGATTGCAGAATTGGTGAAGAAATGGCGATATCACCAAGCTGATACTGAAGGTTTGGAAGAAATTGCTAGCAGGTTGCGGAGTGGAGACAAGGGGATTATTCCGTTTAACTGGGATATTGAGTTTCCAGAGGTTTTTGATAGGGAGAATTCGGGGTTTGATGCAATTATTGGGAATCCGCCGTTTGCGGGGAAGAATACAACAATTAATGCTCATGCACCCGGTTATCAAGATTGGTTAAAGGAAGTTTACCCAGAGTCTCACGGGAATTCTGATATTGTGGCGTTTTTCTTCCGTCGTGCTTTTGAGATATTGCGAGAAGGTGGAACGTTTGGACTAATTGCTACAAATACTATTGCTCAAGGTGATACTCGTAGTACCGGGCTACGTTGGATTTGTCAGAATAAAGGCACAATTTATAATGCTCAAAAGCGGTTGAAGTGGCCTGGACTTGCGGCGGTAATTGTGAGTGTGGTTAATGTTTTTAAAGGAATTTATAAAGGATTAAAACTTTTAAATGGGCGAGAGGTTTCCCTGATTTCTGCGTTTCTGTTTCATGCAGGGGGAAACGAAGATATAGCATTACTATTAGAAAACAAAGATATAGGTTTTGTTGGAAGCTACATACTAGGTACAGGTTTCACTTTTGATGACTCAAATCCCGATGCTACTCCAATCGCAGAAATGCAAAGTTTAATTGAAAAAGATTCAAGAAATCATGAACGCATTTTTCCTTACATTGGAGGTTACGAGGTCAATAGCAGCCCAATTCATAATCATAGCCGTTATGTGATCAATTTTGGTGATATGAGTGAAGCTGAGGTTCAAACCTATCCTGACTTGATGAAGATTATTGAGGCAAAAGTTAAAGGAACTCGTGCAAGTCATTCAACATCAGCTTGGTGGAAGTTTGAGCGACCACGAGGAGAACTGTATAAAGCAATTACCGGATTAGATAGGGTATTGGTTTGCGGACAAACAAGTAAATACAGAACATTTACATTCTTAAAAACTAACTATGTATTTGACCAAAAGTTAATTGTATTTGCTCTACCGTTATTTTCATCTTTTGCTATATTACACTCCCGAATACATGAAATGTGGGCATTATTTTTTGGGTCAACTATGAAAGATGACCCTGTATATACGCCTTCTGACTGCTTTGAAACCTTCCCCTTCCCTGAAAACTGGGAAACTAACCCCACCCTAGAAGCAGTAGGCAAAGAATACTACGAATACCGTGCCGCCTTAATGGTTCGCAATAACCAGGGACTAACCGACACCTACAACCGCTTCCACGACCCAGAAGAACGCGACGCTGATATCCTAAAATTACGCTTACTGCACGCCGCAATGGATAAAGCCGTCCTCGAAGCTTACGGCTGGAGTGACATCCCCACCGACTGCACCTTCCTGCTAGACTACGACGATGAAAACGAAGAAGAACAAACCAGCAACGGACGACAGCGAAAAAAACCTTGGCGCTACCGTTGGACAGAAGAAGTGCATGATGAAGTTTTAGCACGCCTACTCGACCTTAACCAAGAGCGAGCAAACATGGAAATTCTCGGCGGGAAAGCAGCACAAAAGAAAACCAAGGAGAAAGCTAGTAAAAAGAAAGCTAGTAAAGCACGTAAAATTAAAGAAGATGCGCCAATAATACCAGGGTTAAATTTGGAGTGATTTGAAATTAAATGGTCTAAATACAAGGAAAGATAATGACAATTAAAGAACAGATTACACAAGAACTAGAAAAATTACCTGAGCCTCTATTGCAGGAAATTTTAGATTTTGTACAATTTTTGCAAACTAAACAGCAACAACGGATATTATCACCAGAACAACCACAGCTAGAACAAAACCCAAACGATAATTCTCAAACATCATACCGTCCGGCTTCTGGACGTTCTCTTCTCAGACACGCAGGGACATGGGCTGGTGATGATTTTGAAGAATGCCTTCAGTCAGTTTATGCTACTCGTGGTAAAGCTAAATTTGATTATGAATCTAATCCTTTTGAATAATGTACTTACTTGATACAAACCATTGCAGCGCAATTATATTGGGCGAAACTAATGTAATTCGTCGCATTAGTGAAGTTGGGGAATCTAATATTTTTACTTGTGTGATTGTACAGGGAGAACTTCGCTACATGATGGAGAGATCCCAACAAAAAGAAACTAACATAGCGCGATTAATAGAATTTCTTGAAGATATTTCTATTTACCGAATAGATGAATATACTGCTGATTTATACGGACAACTCAAAACGGATTTATTCAATCAATTTGCGCCCAAAGAAAAAAGCAAGCGGAGAAAAACTAAAATAACTGATTTAGGTTTTGGTGAAAATGACTTGTGGATTGCAGCGATTGCTCTACAACATAATCTTACCATCGTCTCAGCCGATAGCGATTTTCAGCGTATTAAAGAAGTAAAAACATTATCTGTTGAATCGTGGTTGACAAGTTGAAAAATTGATGAAATTAATTACTTTCATTCTGGTTTAACCAAGCTACTAAATCAGATATTTCTGAAAAGTCTAGTAGTGCTTCTGCTAAATCATCTATCTTTTCAACAGATAGCACTCGAATTCTATCAATCAATGATGAATCTATGTCATTAAATTTATGGTTCAACGTATTGAGGAAATCCTGGGTACTACAATTAGTGAATATACGCCTAATGCAATTAAGTTTCACGGCTTATCATTGGAATCATTGGAACAGATCGTTAAAGAGGGTTACACTACAACATCTGCAAGTTTTAACGCGGCTCCATCCGTAGGTTTATTTATCGAATTTGGACAGCGCTGCCAAGAAAAAGGGTTAATAGTAAATTTTGATGGAGTAGCATTTACCAACGCAGAAAACTCCAATTTAGTTGTTGATGCGATTACAGTTATCGGTGTGGAAGACTTAGATTTTGTTGGTGAATTTGTTCAATTTGTTTGGGGATGCGATGAGCTAGAGATAAATTCTCAAAAGTTATATGCTTGGTGGGATTAGGTAATAATCAGCACATCAGCCTATTTTTAGGGGATAAGTTTAATTTTGACGTGACCATTGAACTCAAATGATTTCTACGATTTTAAACAAAAGTATTATTTGACACTTTTAACTACTTCGGGCAACATAAGATAAACAGTTAATTGCTTGTTATATCTTTCAAGGGAGTAAACAGCGATACACTATGCCCAATACTCCTGCCGAAGTGCGTTCATGTCTCATTGATGCCCTACAACTTGACTTAGTGGGGCCTACACCCAATGATATCGCCCACGTTGACGAAATTATCGACCAAGCTCCATCTAAGTGGTATCTCACAGGTTTTTTAGTGCCTTATGAAGCTTCGGTAGAACAGCGTTCAGAAGATATAGGTAACGATGACATCGACGAGATTTCTCAAGTCAACGCTGGCGATGATGAAAAGCAACCCGAAAGTGCCTCCGCCCGGAGAGCATTTTTTCCCTCTTCAATGGGTTTAAGTATTCTTGTACCAGCAACCGCCAAGGAAATAAGTGTTACTGTTCACTGGGGCGATTACTGTCCAGTTGATGAAGAGAATGAAGAAAATCAGGAAGACTCTAAAAACCAACTCCAGTTACCCCGGCTGTGGCAAAGAACCCCCGGACAAGCAGAATTAACCGTTCCTCTCCATGTAAGTAATGCACCCAAACATTGGGAAATTCCTGGTAGTCATGGTTTGAGACTAGTTACCTCAGTACGTCCCGTAACTGCGGCAGAGTTGGTTCCTGCTGGGACTCGTTCCGCATCCGTGTTCCTGGTGAACTATCGCCCTCCAGCCGCCAACCCATACAGCGATATCGCCTTCGCCTTCCAAACTTGCCTCATCATCCGCACTCCTTATTCTCTCGTCTCCCGTCCCAACCTGCGCGGACGACACGGTGATGATTGGGATGAGAAGGTAGCAGATTTACAGTATCGAGATGATTATGAATATGCGGTGGGACATAACGTTTCAGCTGTCGCCATCACCAACGATGACGCTACTTGTCAAGAAGTCCGCACTGCTTGGATGCCCATTGCTGATGTAGAAAAGGTAGTAGCCGCCCAGGTTCCAGGCGTAGAACTGGGGATGGAAGCACTCGCCGCCGCACCCACAGTCGAAACTCTGCGAAATATGATGTCTGGGATGGTTGATGCTTATGGGGTGTGGATTGAAGGACAAAAGGTAAAGTTTCCTAATGACCCAGAACGAATTGAAGTTGCTAACGACTTACTAGACCGGGCAACCAGGGTAAACAAACGCATCGCCGCCGGACTGCAAGCACTGGATGACCCCAATATATTAGAAGCATTTCGGATTGCAAATCGAGCGATCGCCATTGCTATTCGTCAGCGTTCTACCCACAATACAGATATTACCCCAGAATCTGTCAAGCCTCCGGCATGGCGACCGTTTCAGCTGGCGTTTTTGTTAATGAACTTGGTTGGTATCGCCCATCCCGAACACCCTGACCGAGAATTAGTAGACTTGCTGTTTTTCCCCACAGGCGGTGGTAAAACCGAAGCTTACTTAGGTCTAGCAGCATTCGCAATGGTACTGCGCCGCCTGCGAAATCCCACGATAAATGCAGCTGGCGTAAGTGTCTTGATGCGTTATACCCTGCGCCTGCTTACCCTCGACCAATTAAGCCGTGCTGCTACTCTTGTCTGCGCTTTAGAGCTAGAAAGACAAAAAGATACACAAAAATTAGGCCCCTGGCCCTTTGAAATTGGGCTGTGGGTGGGACAAACCGCCACTCCCAACCGGATGGGAAAAAAAGGCGATAACGATGAATACACTGCCCGCGCCCGTACTATTGCCTTTCAAAATGACACCCGCAAACCTTCACCCATCCCTTTAGAAAACTGTCCTTGGTGCGGTAAACGGTTTACCTCTGACTCCTTCCAGTTACTCCCAGATTCCCATCAGCCAAAGTCACTACAAATTACTTGTATTAACCGCAAATGCAAATTTACCCGCAATCAATCCTTGCCCATCGTCGCAGTAGATGAACCAATTTACCAACGATTACCCAGCTTTATTATCGCCACCGTCGATAAATTCGCCAATCTCCCTTGGGTAGGAGAAACTGGAGCATTATTTGGACTGGTAGACCGTTATGACAAAGATGGTTTTTACGGGCCCGCCCATCCCGGTCGCGGTCAAGCACTTGCTGGTCATTTACCAGCCCCAGACCTGATTATTCAAGACGAGTTGCACCTGATTTCCGGCCCTTTGGGAACAATGGTAGGGTTGTATGAAACCGCCATTGACGAACTATGCAGCCGACAAATTAACGGTAAAAAATTACGCCCCAAAATTATTGCATCCACCGCAACAGTACGGAGAGCTAGCAAACAAATTCGAGCGCTATTTGGTCGAGATGCTGTAGATATTTTCCCACCTCCAGGCCCCGATCGCCGCGATTCGTTTTTCGCCAAAACAGTGCCAGCAAGCATCAGTAACGCCCGTACCTACGTGGGAATTGCAGCGCAGGGACGAAGCTTAAAAGTGGTACTATTACGAACTTACTTAGCATTACTGGGTGCAGCACAGAAACATTATCAAGCAGCAGGAGGGGCAAAAAATCTTGATAACCCCGCAGACCCTTACATGACCCTGCTGGGATATTTTAACTCCCTACGCGAACTAGGTGGTAGTCGCCGCATCGTTGAAGATGAAGTCAACTCTCGTCTAGCAAGGTATAGCCTCAGAAAGCGAGTCAACGAAACTGAAGGTTTATTTGCCGACCGTCAAATTGCCTACGAACCGGCGGAACTGACTTCCCGCGTTAGTACTAACGTTGTTGCTGAAATAAAAAGCTACTTGGCACTGCTATTCCACGAGAAGAAGCATATCGATGTAGCTTTAGCAACGAATATGATATCCGTGGGTTTGGATATCACCCGTCTAGGGTTGATGGTTGTGTTGGGTCAACCGAAAACAGCATCCGAGTATATTCAATCTACTAGTCGGGTAGGACGGGATGAAAATCGCCCTGGTTTGGTGATTACATTATTAAATATACATCGACCACGCGATCGCTCTCACTATGAACGCTTCCCAGCTTGGCATACCAGCTTTTATCGTTCTGTAGAAGCAACTAGCGTCACCCCATTTTCACCTCGTGCCATTGACAGGGGTATCGCCGCTATCACCGTCGCCTTGGCGCGTTTAGGACATCCTGGCATGACTGCACCACCCCGCGCTATCGATATTTTACAACATCGGCAGGATTTAGAATATGTTGTCGATGCCATTAGCGATCGCGCAGAAATGCACGATAAAGAACTTGATGCTGTGGAAGCCGAAGCACTACGTCAAAAAGTTCGCGGACGGGTGAAAGATTTACTGGACACTTGGGAACGCATCGCCAGTCAAAAAATTAGCTTGCAATACCAACAAGAAGTAGGACAAGCACCGCCATTATTATTTGACCCCCTTGACCCAGAACTTGAAAAGCAACCAATGGAAGCACGCAAGTTCAAAGCACAACGCAGCCTGCGGGATGTGGAACCAACAGTAAACTTGTGGGTTTGTAACCCTGATGGTTTTGAGGTTGAGGAGGACGAGAAATGAAAACGAACCGCCAAGACGCAGAGAAGAAAGAGAAATGAAGTCAAAAAGCAAACGCAAGCCTTCAGGAGAAATACGGCAAAGCCAAATTATTTCCACCTTTGGCCCTGGCTCAATGGTGGACTTACCAAATTACTCAGTAATTATCGGCGGACTCAACCATTGGCGGGGTAATAGACAGCGAATTTACGAAGACCGCCTTGCAGCCAGAGTTGCCGAGATTTTGGGTGTCAGAGACATTACCATGTATGCGCCACCTACGGACGAGCAAGACCCAAGCGCCGCCAGAAGTGGAATTTCAGCTTTTACCTTCCCCACTTGGTTTGTTGCCCAAGTAGAAGAAACTTGGACTTCCCCTAACGGCAAAGAATATCGTACCCGTCCTCTGATACCTTGGGGTAGTTTAGTTAAAGGTAAATACCTCAGCGATACCAAAAAGAAAATACCAGTTGTCCCGGTTCGCTTTGTCCAAGCCTGTGTGAACGGACACATCAGCGATATCGACTGGTATCGCTTTGTCCACAGCAATAGCGATCCTTCCAGTAAATGCCGGGGGCAGCTTTGGCTTGACGAACGTGGTTCTGGCAATGATTTCGTAGATATCTTTATTCGCTGTGAAGCCTGCGGCACTCGTCGTCCTCTCTCTGATGTAACAGTACCCAATAGCAAAATTTTGGGTCAATGTCTGGGGAATCGTCCTTGGCTAGGGCCAAAAGCTTTTGAACCTTGTGTTTCCCGCCTCACTGGTAAACAAGAGTACAACCGACTTTTGGTAAGGGCTGCAAGTAATACCTACTTTTCGCAAGTTTTGAGCGTTATCTCCCTCCCAGACTCAGACGCAGCAATGCGAGAAGCAGTTAATTTGGTTTATGAAGACTTTCTTCAGTATGCAGAAAGTTCAGATGATATCAAAAGAGAACGACGCAAACAAAAAGTTGCTAATGCTTTAGAGGGATTTAGCGATGAAGCTGTGTGGTTAGAAATACAGCGCAAGCAAAGCGGACAAGGAGACCAAGATAAAAGCATCAAGCAAGTGGAAATTGAAACACTGCTTTCTAGCCCAGAAGAGATGGGAGAAGATGCTCCAGATGGTGACTTTTATGCCCGCGCCCGCAAGTTAACTAGTTTGCCCCCATTATTATCGTCTCGTATTGACCGGATTATTTTAGTGCATCGCCTACGAGAGGTCATTGCCCAAGTCGGGTTTACCCGCTTTGAACCTGCAATGCCTGATATTGATGGCGAACTGGCTCTGGATGTGCGACGGGCAGCCCTTGATATTGAACCAAGCTGGGTTCCTGCCATAGAAAACCGTGGCGAAGGCGTATTTATCAGCTTTCAAAAACAGGCAATAGAAAATTGGGTAAAGCAGCCTGCGGTACAAAAACGTGGGCTGGAATTGCTGAGGGGCTTCGAGGTGTGGCAAAAGCGCAAGGCGCAAGAGGACGCTAAATTCCCCGGATTACCTTATATTATGCTGCACTCCTTGTCACACCTGTTGATTACAGCAGTATCCCTAGAGTGCGGTTATGCTGCTTCATCAATTCGTGAACGCATTTATGTTGGTGAAACAGGCTATGGAATTCTTTTATACACTGGTTCACCTGGGTCGGAGGGAAATTTGGGGGGTCTGGTACAAATTGGCAAGCGAATTGAGTATCACCTAACTACAGCATTAGAATCGGGAAGGCTATGTTCCAATGACCCTGTTTGTGCCCAACACCAGCCAGACAATGTACAAGAGGAGCGTTTTTTGCATGGTGCAGCCTGTCACGGTTGTTTGTTAATTGCTGAATCTTCCTGCGAACGTGGTAACGAATTTCTCGACCGGGCGCTTGTAGTACCTACAGTTGAGGGTTTGGGTGCTGAGTTTTTTCTAAATCAGGAAATGTGATGGCAGCGTTTCTCCAACTGAGCCGACCAGTTTTGATCAGTTTGGCTACAGCCCTTGAAACAGGAAGACTTCATCCACCTTTTACTATATCAATTATTAAAACCTACGTACCGGAAATTCTCAGTGGCGGTATTGTTGAGGAACTTAATCGACTCAATGCAATGGGTGCTACTTCTGACCACATAGCTTATACATTGCGCCTGCTAGCAGCAGAACGGTCAGCATCTCAGGAAGTACACGACAGAGTAGAGTTGGTTTGGACAGGACAGGAAGTCGTCGGTTCTCAAAGCCGCGATACTAGCGTTGTCGTGCGCGAGTTATTCAGCACAGCCAAAAGTAGCATCCTTATTTCTAGTTTTGCTGTTGACAAAGGGAAAAAAGCACAAGCTCTGTTTGGTGTCCTGGCTTCCCGGATGGATGCGAATCTAGAACTAAATGTCAGGATGTTCCTTAACGTGAAGCGATCGCACAACAATAAATTACCAGAGTCAACGCTTTTAAAAGAGTTTGCAGACACCTTTCGTAAAGAAATCTGGACGGGACAACGCTTACCAGAGGTGTTTTATGACCCCCGTTCCCTCGCCCCAGGTGCATATACAAAAGCCTGTCTTCACGCCAAATGCGTTGTCGTAGATGAAGAACGCTTGCTTGTAACTTCAGCCAACTTTACTGAAGCCGCCCACGAACGCAATATAGAGGCTGGTGTACTAATTGATGACCCTGTAGCTGCTAAAGGAATGCGATCGCAGTTTGAAACCTTGGTGGCAAAGAATATACTACGTCGAGTACCGGGAATTTGATAATTTAGTGTAATCAGTTACTCCTCTTTTGTTACTCTAGGTCAATAAAATAATAACCAAATTTTTAATTGTAGAGAAAGCAAGCATTTGAGCGTTTATTTTCTAACAGAATGCCTGAAATCAAAATTTTTGGTAAAAGTCTTATGCTATGGGCATTTCAGATTATTCACTTCCGAAAGTAACAAAAGCGTCCGAGGAAAATGATCGCATTTCCAATGGATGTAAAGAAACCATTCTTGTTATGTCATTTTAATTTTTTTAACTAACTCATTTACTTGGTTGCTTAAAACCGCACTTTCCTTTGTCGTTAATACTTTGTCAGATACTCCAAGTTCTTTGTAAATTTCCTTTTTCTCCTGCCAATTTTCGTTGTATTGCTCGTTACCTAAAAGCCCAAGGTGTTCCCAATACCAAACATTGCCATTATGTCTGATTGTGAAGTCAGGTTCTTTCCATTGATATTCATTATAAAAAAGTTTTTCTTCATATTGAAAATCAATATTTGAATGATAAAGAATATTTGCAATTATTACTTCTGATTTTGAACGAACCCAAATCCCATTTTCAGCCTGATGTATCTTATTTAGTGAATGTTTACTTACGCCTAAATATCTTCCAATATCTTGGTGCATTGAAATTGAACTGTCAAAGTTATCAAGGAGATAAACGAGATAGTCTAATAAATTATGTTTATACTCTCTTTTACTTGCAGTTTCATTACTAATTGTTTCAATTTGCTCATCAGTAAGATATTCTTTTGTTGCTTCAATAATTAAGCATTTGTCAAGATTTTTAGCTAATTTTGCCTCATTATCAACTAATGCTTTATAGGTTATGTTGAAAAATTCTCGACAAGTAAGTTTTGAGAATTCGGGTTTTAACAATACAGGAACAACCATTCCCGTTCTTGTAGATTCAATTATTGACTTCAACATAGGGTTTGAGTTAGTTTTGAAAACTTTTAAGCCTGTAAAGCCTTTGCCTTCTATCGTAATTGCACCGCAATTCAAAAAATAAGGTAGAGCCGATTGTAATTCTTCTTCTGCAAAATATTGCAAAGTCTTTTTACCAACTTCATTGTTGGTTGCCTTTTTGAACAATTCTTTGATTTGATCCCCTTGAGGAAATGATTTGTCGATAAAGTGTGTTTTTCTTACCTGAACATTTTTATTAGAATAAAGCATATAAGAAATAGCACCATTTTGGTCTCTTCCTGAACGTCCAATTTCTTGATAATACTGCTCAATAGATTCGGGTATCATAAAATGAATTACAACTCGAATATTGGGAATATCAATACCCATTCCAAAGGCATTTGTTGCAAAAACTAAATTGGTTGAACCATCTCTAAACTCGTTTAGAACACTTTGCCGTTCGGAGCTACTCATATCTCCATGAAATGATAATGCCTTTAGCCCCTTTTGATTTGCAGTTTCACACAAATCTTCCACACCACCTTTGTGGTATTTACGATATAAATAAACCAATACTTTCTCGTTGGTGTGGTTATCTATTATTTGCCAAAGACGATCTTTCTTTTCTTCTTCGTTTGATAACTTCTCAACTTTCAAATCAATATCAAATCTTAACAATACATCATCTTTGATGATAGAACTTTTCTTAATTTTAAAATCAGTAGTAATATCAATAAGCTCTTTTGGATTTATTGTGGCTGTCAAACCTAAAATTGTTGGCCATTTATCTGAAAAGACTGAATTAAGAAAAGTTGGTATATGCTTGTAAAATGGTCGGAAATCAAATCCCCATTGGCTTATACAATGGACTTCATCAATAACTACTAATTTGATTTTATTTATCTGCAATGAAATACAGTATTCAAAAAATCCATCTGTCGCCATCCTTTCTGGACTAGCAAAAATGAAATCAGGTTTAGATTCACCCTTAGCAAATTTTTTTAATTGCTTCATTTGTTCTGAAACTCCCATACCACTGTGAATAGCTAAGACTTCAAAACCTTCTTTTTCGAGTTTTTCTGCCTGTTCGTCAATAAGTGCTATCAATGGCGAAATAACTAAACAAGTTCCTTTTAGTGCTTTTGCAGTAACCCAATAAATGAGGGATTTCCCACCACCTGTCGGCATTACTGCTAATGTTGAACCATTCTCTATAAGATGGTTAATTACTTTTTCTTGAAATAGTTTTAAAGAAAACACACCTGCTAAAGCAGGAAACTCTTTTTCAAAAACTTCTTTTGCTTTAGTATTCATAATGATAGCTTTCTGCTTTCTTCTTTAAATCGTCAATTTCAGACTGATGAGTTCTTGCGACAAATGAGAGAAAGCTATCCACTGGAACAAATCTATATTCAATAGGTAGGCTTACTCCATGCTTTGCATAAAGCTCTTTTAGTTGCTGATAAATTCTAATAGCGTAAAATGAAAACAAGGCATACGGATAAAAATAATTTTGCTGAGTTGTTCCTTCTCTCGCATTGATCATAAGAAACTGAGAGTCTTCTTTACAACCAAACTTTTTCTTACTGCTTAAATAATATAATGCCCAAACAGCTTCTCTGCTTCTATTTGGATACATTTCAGGAAAAAGCTTGTAAATAAAATGACTTTTAATTCCCCCGCCAATTACTCCGTAAACTGTGTAGGCTTCTCCATCCAACTCATAATATCCCAAATCATAGCATGTCTCAATTTCTTCAAATTCATTTTCTTCATACCACTCATTACGCAATTTATTTGCTAATTGAACAAGGTTAGATACTACTTCAAATAATTGTCCTGCTTGCGCGGTGTTGAATGCTGCACGAAACTTATCAAGTTCCTTAGCTTGTTTGTTTTGCAGTGTTTTTCTGATAATAGGAATGTTATTTCTTAAAACTGTATTTTTAAAGGAGTTAACATCTTTTTTATATTCTTTTTCTAGTGATTCTAAGTGAAGGATATCTTGATAATCTAGGCGTTCTTTTTCATAATGTTTGATTGATTCTTTCAAAAGCCTTTCTAGAATTTTTTTTGTGTCTTTTGGCTTGCTTTTTGGTTTGCAGGTAGAACCAAATTTTACAGCGAGCTTTTCAATTTCGCTTTCTTGTATTGAATTTCCGCCTTCTGTATCAATATATTGTTGGAAGTAAGTCGGGATAACTTGTTTCATTTCATCCCATACCTTTTCAATATGGTCTTGATCATAACAAATTTCTTCAATGTTGTTCGGATAATACATATTCTAGATTTTGCCTTTTAGTTAGCGGGACTTGAACAAAAAAGATCCGTTAGTTGTTTTATGGTTACACGGGTCATTGTCTACACTTGTCTGTAACGTTTGTGTATAATCATTATGTTTATATTTTTATAGTGGAATCAAAAGCCGTATTCTTAGTGTTCCCACAAACTGAGCAAATATAACACCCGCTGCAAACGTTAAGTTGATAAGCAAAAGTATTGGGTTACTTCTTGGAACAAAAAATACTATATTTGCAGGATTTTTTATTTTTTGATTCAGTTCGTAACCACATTATCTGCAATGGTAATGCGGTTAACTTATTTTATTTCAATGAATATAGCTTTTTCGCAATAATATTATTCCATTAACTGTCCAAAAGGACAGTTTTACCTTCATTGATTAACTCGATTCAAATAAATATTTTCTTTATTGAAAAATAACAACATTCCATGTGGATTATCTAAAGATACATCTTTATTACTATTGTGATTCTGCAGCTCATTCCCTTGTAAATCCTGACTTGAAAGTGAGTACACATCAGTTGCAACAAGCTTATATCCTTGAGTATTCAAATAACCAACTAGTTTATCAGGCATGACATGAGATGCACCGTAAATTGGTAACAAATTATGTTCAATTTTATCCTGGTCTAAAATATTTAATTGCACAACACCTGTACGACAAAATATATCAAAATAAATCGGCTCAAATAAGCCACTTGTAGTAATTTCTATTGAATTTAATTCCATCGCTAGTTGCTCTACACTCGCAAAATTCCGCGACCACGGGTTGCCCATTAAAAATAGCCTTATCGATATTGCCTCTGGCTGTACTTTCACAATATCGAGTAATGTTCTCGTAACAGCATCTGGTTGTAAGTAATCTAACACTCCATGAACCGAAACTAGCCGCAGGCTATTAGGAGCGTAAAGTTTTGTCAGTTCTAGTTCTGCTAGATTGCGATCGCAAAAATAATTTAACTGTAGGTTTGGGTATTGGCTGCGTAAAGCTAAAAACTTTTCTGGCGGCTCAGTAGCAATGTCGTAACAGTCGATTGTCGGAAGTTGGTAGCGCGTTAAGTCAACTCCCTCAAAACCAAAAAAAACTTCACGTTCGGCAAAACCTGCACCCAAGATAGCTGCACTATCACCATTACCTGAAAGAATCGCTTCCCAGGTGAGGGGATAAACATTGGGGGTAAGTTCTAAAAGTCTAGCTCGACTAATCTCTAGAATATTGCCACTGCCCTTGTTTTCTAGGAATCTTACTGCCATAAAACCTCGCTATATTATGAAATAACCTTGGGACGACTGATTAGGGCGATATCTTTACCTTCGCCCAAACGGTACACTTCTGTGCGATCGCCAACATCAATTTCAAAAAACCGATAGCTTGTAGTAAACCGCGCCCACGGTGCCAAAGGATTAATTTTTGGGAGATTGGTTGTTGCTTGGTAAGTAATTTCAAACCCCGCTCCCCCATCTTGCTTGAACATCCGCAAAAAACATTCATAGTCTCTAGCGTGCCAAAAATCAGTTGTTCGGCGACGCACCACATCTTGTGAGTCAGAACTCATCGCCCGTGCTGCTGATGCGGACACGATTAATTGCAAATTGTCAGACATTCGCGTTAAAGCAAGTTTCTTGTCTGGGTTTGAGAATATTTCATCAACAATTGGTTTAAGCTCAGGGTGCAAACAAGTTTCGGCAATGTAAAACCCTGAATACTTGCTGATATCTTTCTCAAATTCCCGATCAACTAGTTTTTCTGAATCACAACTAACCGACTTTCGTAAGCTCGCAAAAATTAAGTCTTCGTATAACTTCTGCTGCGATGCTGGCGCTGCTGCAAGAATTTTGAATGCAGACCCACGCATCCCCTGAATTCCTATCAAAGCACAGGTACAATCGAGGGATGCCGCCCACATTGCTAGAAATTTTCGATAGTTGGTATAAAGCATTAATGCTTCCTGGTAGTCAGGAGCTTTAATTTTGAGTAGATGCTTTACTGGGTTGGGTTTAATTTCCCATCCAGGCTTGCATAGTAAAGTCCACAACGTTGAGGAATCTTCAATGGCATCCATGCATTTATCCCCTCAGCAAATTAATGACAATTATTGGTCTGTCCGTTCTTGTCAAACCTCATGCGGGATATCAAATCCTTAAGATGGGCTGGATCTACACCAAACCTATGAGCAATGTCATACTCCTCATCTTCAGTTGGCGGTGCATTTAGTGTAAGTAAATGCTCCAAAAAAGGTTGCGACCCCCCTAAAGGCAAACCATCATCCGTAAAAGGTAACCTATGTTCGTGCATTGACTGCTCAAATACCGCAGGGCGGGTATTTTGTAGCCACGCTACAACCTCACCAGGTTTTGGCGGCTCTATCCCCAGTCGATCGCATTCTTCTAATAACTCGTTTGATAATTGCGATTCTACTGCGGAGACGCTGTGCGATCCTCCTTGAAGAGCCGCCAAGGGCGAACGCACCACCAAATCCTGCAACCACTCCTGTAGTTTTCCTGTCTCTGGTAACTGCAAATCCAGCGTCTGACAAGCAGCTGAAAGTTCTTGTCCAATAGCAGCATTAACATATAACTGCCCCAACCAAGTAGCAAATTCCTCATTTTGAGGTAATTCTATCCCTTGTTCAAAGCTAAAAGTTTGCAGTTTCTTTCCTAAACGAATTCTTTCTAAAAGCTTTGTACCAGTATCTTCTTCATCATTAATAATTTGAGGGTCATTTGACCCAAAAGCCATTTTGTCTAAAAGCCAAATAGCTATTTGTCCTGATTTTGGAGCTGACAAATTTAGAGTTTCACAAGCAATCAGCAGCTCAGTTCCCAAAGACGTATAACTTGCAAGCCACTCCTCTAAATTACCTGACCGAGGAGCAGTAAGTCCCTTTTGAGATAAACCAACAAGCTCTAAACCCAAATTCACCAAGTTCCTAACTACCATTGACAAGCTTTTACCCATATCAGGTATTAGCTTCTCAATTTGACCTCGCATTTCAACACTAATATGAACTGTCACGCGGTCTTTCTCTGCATCTACAGGACGACCACGCTTCGGAGGTAGCTTCGGGTTTTGTTCGGGCTGTTGTTTACTCATGTTACTTCAGTCTATCGGAACCACAAAGCATATTTGAAGCCTTTGTATGCTAAATCGTTAATAAACGTAACTATTTAGCAGTGCATAATTGCTTTTACACTGCTAAATAGTTACAAAATGTAAATAAAACACATACATAATTAGTTGATTTGGTATTCTTCAATCAAAAGCACAAAAAAGTTGAGATGGCAGAAAAACACCTGTTTCAATCAAAATTTCTGCACGAGTCCAATATGAAATACTGCGAAATCTTCAAAAACTTGCCCAAAGAAGGCTTAGAACCAAGACAATTTCTACGCCACTGTTTTGATATCGCTGAACTCAGTCCCCCAGAACTTCTCGAAGAAGAAACCGACTCACAATACCGCAAAAAATGTATCACTGTACTATGTGCAGTCTTAGGTGTACAAAGACCAACAGTTCGCAAGTGGGGAAGTGACCTCAACTTTGACGGGATGCCCAACTACTGCAAAGTTTCACTTGCTTACATTCACGCTGCCGAAATCGTGCCAAAGCAGCTAAAGAGCGTCTTGAGAGGAGAATATAGCGCACTGGAAGTAAATGCTCAAACGTTTCTAGAAAAAATACTCCTTCAAGGGTTAACTGAACAACAAGTACTACAAACTGTGTCTCACGCCAATTTTCGCGCAACTTGTGTCAAAACTCTCACGCAAGTATTACATATTGGCACCAAGTCAGTCCAAGATTGGGGTCAGGATATGTCGTTTCACAAAATGCCCAAAATTCACAAGCACACCTTGGGCTATGCCTTGGCTGCTATCTCCAAATCATCATCAGAAAATTGGGAAAAAGCGGCCTGACTTATTTAACTAGTCGAATTAGGAAACTTGGTCTTAGAGATTAAGACCGCGCATACAATATCATGACTACAACAACTTTTGCAAATAATTCATACGTCGAGCAGCATCAGGTAGACTCCAATCCTACCACCCACATAGAGCAAAGTACCCTAGAGTACCTCCATACGGCTTTCCTACTCTACGAGTACAAGCAGACTTACACCAAAAAAGAATATCGCGCACTATTAGAAGAGTACGGTTGGGATAAGGGCAGTGCTGAGGAAAGGCGATCGCTCCGAATTGCCGAGAATTTTCAAGCATTTATCAGTTGCCCGGAACACTTAGCGGTTTTACCAATATCGCTACTACTTCGGTTATGTTCTGTGAACTACAAAATCCTAATTGATGAATTGAAAGATATTCCTATTGGTGGATTGACTTGTGGATTAGTGTTAGAACTGATTGAGAAAAGAAGATTATTTCTCAGAGCCATGAATCAAGAAAGAAAAGATGGCAACTGGCGAGCAACACCAGATGGAAATAGATATTACACCTTCGGCAAAATTATGGAGGATGACCACCAAACAGGAGTGTTTACCGAGAAGTTAATAGAGGAATTGGGACTGTCACCGCAGCGAATTGTCAGAAAGGCGATCGCTGACCTATATGAAAAGCATCAAGCTGAAATAGCCAAGAATGAAATCGGCTCTTTTGAAGAACTAATCCCTTGTGAACAACCCACTAACACCATAGAAGAATTGATTCCTGCCAACGATGAAAGTGTCGTCAACCCAATAAACCTTGAGGTAATGCAGCGAGAACTTGAAACCTTGTGGCAAAGGGATACAGAAGAATACCTGGAAGAACCTGAAGAGTCGGACATTGACTTTGAAGAAGATGAGATTCAGGCAGTGGAAAGTACATTTGTTGAGATGTTCGGTACAAATCAAGTCCCAGCAACTGATGCAGAAGTCCTCGCAGACATATTGCGGAAAGCTTCAGATTATTCCTCAGTGCGCTGGGGACTATGGCAATATCAACAAGCTAAAGAAGAAGCTTGGAACCTCCTCTCGGATTCGGAAAGGAAATCTGTATGGCAGATGCTTCCAGAGGCAATCAAAAAGCTTAGTAATGCCAAGCGTGAAGGGTTGATTATCAATTTTTATGAGATGGAGTCAGGAGGAGTATATAAAGTCTTTACTACAGATTACCCATTAATAGAAGAAACAATTAGTAATAGTCGGTTAGACAGATGGTTGGCAGACTTAAAACTCAGGCATAACTCCGATTGTAATTAATGTGTGTTTAAAGCCAAGTGCAAGAAGTTAACATTAATTAGAATCTCGATGAACTCAACAGCAACAAACAAAAAAATAGCTGTTAGCCTATTCTCCGGGGTGGGTGGATTTGACTTGGGATTTAAAGCAGCAGGATTTGAAATAGCGATCGCCATTGATAATAATCCCATCGCCCTAGCATCGTACCAACATAATTTCCCGCACGCCACAGTCTTGTGCAAAGACATTCGGGAGGTGACAGGGGAAGAAATACGCGCCTGTATTCAGACAAAGTACATAAATTGGGACGGGGAAATTCATACCGTTTTTGGTGGCCCACCATGCCAAGGATTTAGTGTTGCCGGACTGCAAAATGTTGAAGATGAGAGAAACTCGTTGGTAGGGGAGTTTGTTCGGCTGGTGTTGGAACTTAATCCCCTTGCGGCAATCATGGAGAATGTGCCGGGGATTGAGAATCAGAAGTTTGGCACCATCACCGATTCCCTCCAAGCAGTGCTAGAAGAACATTATTTTCTCTCAAAGTGGAACCTCACCGCTTCAGATTACGGGGTTCCCCAGGCGAGAAAAAGGGTGTTTTTTGTTGCATCTAAGTTTGGAGAAATTATACCGCCGGAGCATCAACCTCAACATACAGTTAGAGATGCGATCGCGGACTTGTCGCCAGTTCCCCTACTCCCCAAGCAAAACACTCAAGAATGGCATCCAGATTGGGTGAAGGGAGAATATGCTAAATATCTTGAAAAAATATTCCCAAATCTTGGTATAGTAACTAACATTGAGACGGGATTCGCAGCGACAACACATACACCAGAGGTAATTCAGCAATTCATCAACACTCCTCCAGGTGTGAGAGAAGCTAAATCCAAGTCAAAAAAGCTGCAATGGGATGGATTCTGCGTGACGTTAAGAGCGGGGAGTGGCAACCGCACCGCATTACGTCCCCTCCATCCAGAACAGCCACGGGTTATATCTGTAAGAGAAGCTGCTCGCTTGCACAGCTACCCCGATTGGTTTAATTTCAGCGAGGCAATACTCCACGCCCAAAGAGAAATCGGAAATTCGGTACCCCCATTGCTTGCATATGCTGTGGGAATGCAAGTTAAAGAACATCTAGAATGCAATATCACTTATCAGATTAAGTGCCAAAATTGGCAAAACTGCCTATTTTTACCAATTTCTTGCAATTTTAAGAATCTATTCGTTTTTGTCAATGAAATACTGTCTTTAAGCAGGTTAAGCAAAATCAGCAAAGAGCGATCGCCTCCACATCTGGCTAAAAGAAAGCAAAGAGCAGATGTTAGGATCAACATTAACTTTATTAAGGAGCGGAAACTACTAAAGAATATTCAGGGATGCAGTGATTGTTAGTTGACCTTTTCTACATCTTTAAGCGCAAGCATGTGTAAACAAAAAAATTATGCGTAAGATTTATGCACTTCTTGTTGGGATTAATAATTATCATCCTGCTTCTTATCCTCCAGTACCCTCTCTACAAGGCTGTGTTGCTGATATTGAAGCTATCGGAGATTACTTAGATGAACGAATTAATAAGGATGAGTATGAACTAGTAAAACCTCAAGATATAAAATGGATACTACTGAATCAAGATGCAACCCGTCAAGCAATTATAGATGGCTTTGAGCACCATCTATGCAATGCAGGTTCTGATGATGTTGTGCTTTTCTACTATGCTGGTCACGGTTCTCAGGAGAAGGCATCAGAAGAGTTCTGGCATCTCGAGCCTGACCACTTGAACGAAACCCTAGTTTGCTACGACAGCCGCACAGCAGGTAGTTGGGATTTAGTTGATAAGGAATTATCTTATTTGATTGCTAAACTTGCTGAACGAAAACCACACATTATTGTAATTTTAGATTGCTGTCACTCTAGTTCTGGTACACGAGAGGGAGTTTTGGTTACGGATGTGCGTACTGCACCGCCAGATGCACGAGTACGATCGCTGCACGATTTCATCTTTGCAGAAGATCGAGCATTTGCAGAATATTTACTCACTTCTAACAATGCTGGCCAGAAGTCCAACCGTCTGGTGTTCCCTCAAGGGAAGCACGTCCTCCTCGCAGCCTGTCGCGATCATCAGGAAGCTAAGGAATATTTGACAGAGGATGGGTCACGCAGAGGTGTGTTTTCTTACTTCTTGTTACAAACACTACAACAGACAAAGGGGAACATTTCTTATCGTGATTTAAACTGGAATATTAATGCGTTAGTCACAGGTAAAGTTCGAGGTCAGTCACCTCAAGCAGAGGCAATCAACCCCGACGACCTTAAGCAAAGTTTTCTAGGTAAAGATGCAATTAAAGAACGTCCCTCTTATTTTGTCTTGACCCACAACCAAGAAAATAACTGGGTAATTAATGGAGGTGTTATACACGGTGTTCCTAAGATTGCTGAGCGGGAAGAAGCTATAGTGGCAATCTTTCCAACCAACGATGAAGAGCGCTTACGTCACTTGTCAGATCCTTTAGCTACAGCCAAGATTACAAAAGTACGGTCAAATCATAGTGTTGTCCAAATTATTGATAACGAAAAACCATTAGATGACCAATCAAGCTATTGGGCAGTAATTATCAGTTTGCCGCTCAAACGGTTGAATATTTACTTTAAGAGCGATACTCATAGTACAGTTGGAATAGAGCGTGCCGCGCAAGCTCTTCAGACTCGGAATTATAATCAATACCCTTCACTATATCTCAGTCAAACAACAGAGCCGGAAACTGCTGATTATCACCTTCTAGCTCACTGTGGGCAGTATTGGATCACCCATCCTGCGAATAATCGTCTTTTGATCCCTCCCGTTCCAAGCCAACCTCATCCGCAAGGTGATTACACACTCCAGTCAGCTTCCCAGGTGATTCGACATCTAGAAGCTATCGCACGTTGGCAGAACATTTTGGATCTTGCCAGCCCAGCAAATAGTAGCATTAGGTCTACCGATATCACCCTAGAAATTGAGATTTTGCGAGGAACTCAAGCAACTACTCCAGATTCAGATTCTACTTATAGCACATCCACAGTTGCAGACATACGCCTTGAATATGTCTATGACAATGACAATACTGAGTGGCAATTTCCAGGCATTCAACTAACACTTACTAATCATAGTAATAAAACACTTTACTGTAATGTTTTGCTGCTATCAGAAAATTACAAGGTGGATCTGCCATTCTTTGAAGCACAGAGTAGTGTAAGAATTCCACCAAATGAACAGATTGTGAGTAAGCAGATTGGTTTGTTTATCCCACCTGATTATCTGGAGGAAGGTATTACCGAATACAAGGATATTCTCAAGTTGATTGTCAATACAACTGACTTTGATGCCAGTCTTTTGGAACAAGAGGGGTTAGATCCCGCCACTAGAACACGCTCTACCATAATTCCCAAGGGACTTTTAAATCGTTTAATGGATCGGATTTATACTCGCGATGGCATTCCGTTTTCTAATGAAAGCAATGACCATTGGACGACGCAGGCGATCGCAATCACAATTTTACGCCCTCAAGACGCTAAACTTATCCAATCCAACCAAGATGTTGTTTTGCAAGAATGATAGTAAATAATACCTAATGTACCAAGCGTATTAGACGCCCATTCACGATCTCCTATTACTCGATACAGGTCTAAGGCTTGCTGCAAAGTTTGAAGTGCTTGAGAAAACTGATGGTTTTGATAAAATTCCAAGCCCTGATGAATAAGATCGTCAGCTTGCATTTTTGCTATATTGTCCATTTACATACCTGTTAAAAATTAACCTACCCTTTCTTAGGAGCTTAGCGTGAGTTCTGCTGAACATTGTCATCCACTTACCAACCTACGCGATGCCATGGCCTTTCAGCCTGAGCTTAACGAACTGCCAAGCACGGAACGTCAGGGTATGAGATTCAAAGGATTATTCATTGGTATCGATCGCCACGACTCATCCAAAATCTCGTGGTTAAGCTGTGCCAAACGTGATGCCACAGCACTCCATGCTTTATTCTGTGACACGCTGGGTGGTGAAGCCGAGCTTTTGATTGACCAGCAAGCCACTTACCAAGACATTCTCGAATGTTTGGCCGCTCTAGCAACTTGTAACGAAGAGGATCTTGTTGTTATCGCGTTCTCTGGCCATGGAACCAATTCTCATCAGCTTGTTGCGTATGACACGGATACTTACAACTTAGATAACACATCAATCTCTCTTGAATTTTTAGCTGAGCAAATTGCACAAATTCCAGCACGTCGGCTCATCTGCTTCTTAGATTGCTGCTTTTCTGGTGGTGTAGAAGCCAAAGTATTTCAGGTTGAAACTGTGGCACGCAATTTGGAATCTGTTGATGCTGCGCTATCTCAATTGTCCGGGGAAGGACGAATAATTTTGACGGCATCAGGTTCAGCGGAATCAGCCTATGAAAATATACGACTTGGGCATGGCTTACTGACCCATTATTTATTGGAAGCCCTACAAGGAGCAGAAGAAGTACAACAATCTGGCAAACTCGCTGTTTACCCCATGCTTCAATACATTACGCAGCGAGTTATTGACGCATCCACTCAGCTTGGTAAGCCACAGCATCCCACACTAAGGGGCAAAATTGACGGTAAGTTACTTTTACCTATTTTTAAACCTGGTTCATTGTATCGAACGGCATTTCCAGAACGATCGCATCCTAAAGTCACATCTGATCTTCAAAGCCTTGCTGCCTATGGTTTTCCAGAAACTTTACTTCAAACTTGGGCAACAGTCATTCCCTCCTTCAATGCGCTCCAACTTGCAGCAATCAATGAATTTAAGGTATTAGAAGGAGAGCATCTGGTTGTGTCAGCACCCACTTCTTCAGGCAAGACGACCATAGGAGAGCTGGCTGCGTTGAAAAGTGTGCTAGAGCGCAAGCGGGCGCTATTCCTATTGCCACTCAAAGCATTAGTTAGTGACAAATTTAGAACTTTTAATGAATCTTACGGTTCGTTTGGCATTATCACAATGCAAGCTACAGGGGAAACAGACGATATTACACCCTTACTACAAGGACAGTATGACATTTGCCTGCTCACCTATGAGAAATTTGCATCTGTTGTTTTGACAAATCCACATATTCTGAATCTGGTTGGTACAGTCGTAATTGATGAAGTGCAGATGATTGCGGATGAAACGCGGGGTGTGAATTTAGAGTTTATCTTAACTTTGCTCCGAGTGAGACGACAACAAGGGCTTGAGCCTCAAGTCATTGCGCTTTCAGCGGTTATTGGAAATACAAATGGGCTGGAACATTGGCTAGGTGCACGCTTACTGCGGCGGGAAGAACGACCTGTTCCTTTGGATGAAGGAATTTTACTCGCAGATGGGCGTTTCCGGTTTATTGATGGAGATTCTGGTGAAGAAAAGATAACGGAGCCACTCTTTCAACCCCAGCCCATTAAGAATTCTAGCCAGGACTATGTGATTCCACTGGTTCAGAAATTGATTAGTGAAGGGAAACAGGTGCTTGTTTTCCGTGAGAAAAAGGGAGAGGCTCGTGGATGTGCACTTTATTTGGCTAGAGAACTAGGATTGGCATCAGCTCAAATAGCTTTAGATTCTTTACCAACTGGCGACGACTCGAAAGCTTCAAACGATTTGAAGTTAGCATTGCAAGCTGGCGTTGCATTCCATACTAGCGAACTTACCGCAGAAGAACGACGAGTCGTTGAAGAGCGGTTTCGTGCCAAGAAGACAACCTTGCGAGTGATTGCGGCTACAACCACTCTGGCAATGGGAATTAACACACCAGCTGAAGCTGTTGTTATTGTTGGTCTAAACCATCCTTTGGCTAACAAAGGATCTAGTCCTTATTCAGTAGCAGAGTACAAAAACTTGGCTGGACGTGCCGGACGGCTTCAGTTGACAGAAAGAGGAACGTCTTACCTCTTAGCTTTAGCTCCACTCCAAGTACACAACTTTTGGACACAATACGTCAAAGGTCATCCAGAATCCCTTACTTCTCGCTTCTTAAGTACTGATACAGATCCACGAGCACTGCTGTTACGGATTCTTTCTGCAATCCAAAAGTTATCCAAGCTAAAAGCAACCCAGCAGTTACATATGCAAGGAATGCAGGCAGAGGATTTAATTGAGTTTTTGGAATCTAGCTTTGGTGCATTTCAACAAATGCAATTTGCCCACCAATGGAAATGGGATCGTAACCAGCTTATAACAGCACTTCAGAGTTTGTCGCAGCATAGACTGATTGAGCCAGATGAAAACAATTTCTATTATCTAACCCCTTTGGGACGATTAGCTGGAGAGGCAGGCGTTGAGGTTGAGTCGGTCATTCGTCTAGTCGCCTGCCTCTCCCAACTCAATCCTGAATCTATTCTTGAACCAACGCTTTTGGCTGCAACACAGTTAACAGTTGAGTTGGATCGACTTTTGTTTCCGATCAATTGGAGAAGCACAAACAAAGAACCTACTGTTTGGAAACAAGAACTTTTAAGACAAGGTGTTCCTCATTTGTTACTGAATGCTCTGGAACGGGGTGTTACCACTCAGCATCAAAGCACTTTAAGAGCAAAGAAAGCAGTTGCTTGTCTTCTATTTGTAACCCATCGACCAACAGCTGAAATTGAGAGTATTCTTACACAGTTTGGAGGTGCGCCCGGTGGAGCAGCAGGAGCAATTCGTGACGTTGCTGAACGAACCTGTGATTTATTACCTACTGTGGCTCAAGTCGCAGGAATACTGCATCCTAACCTTGATTTAGACGAACCTATTTCTCGTTTGCTCATACGGCTGAATGTTGGAGTTCCGCCAGCAGCTGTTGATTTGGCAAGGCAGGTGGCTACCCGTTTGACACGGGGTGAATATCTGCAATTACTTAATGCTGGACTTTGCAATATAGACGCGATCGAAACAGTGTCTGATTCAGATATTCTCCCTCACCTCAACCATGATGTCGAAAAGCTAGCCATTGTGAGAAAGGCTGTGGAACAACACCGTCAGCAAGAACTTGAGCCAACTCTCCTTTCACCAATTCTTGAACCTTTTGAAAGTTAGCCGCTGAAATTAACCGCTTAGTGTCCTTTGCGATCGCTCTAACCAAGCATTTAATCAATTAGGGCTAGAAAAGAAAGGAGATGCCAATAGTTCAAAGATAACGAGCAAGCAATTCCTGAGCAGCTTGCTTGTGTTTTTCCACCAATTCCTTGGGTGTAAGGAATTGAGCGCTACCCATAAAGCGATAAACCCAACGGCTAAATTCCGTCAGAGATCGCGATGGAAGTTTGAGTCTGTAATCTAGATAGCTTGGTTTTCCATCTGGAGTTTTCGCTCCAAAAGAAATTTTCTGGCTTTTATGGCGTTTTTCGCCTTCTTGAATAAACACCATAACATCAGGAAAGAAGCGCACGGTTACTTTAACAAAATCTAATTTTCCCTGTCGCTCTAAACTTTGTTCTTCTTGTTTACCTAAATATAACCCCCAGCCATTCTCCAGTAGTTGATGTGCGACTTGGAGGCTTTGCCATTGTTCTGTTGAATCCCGTCCTTTAGAGTCAAGCAACTTAAAGTGTTCGGTAAACCTATCCAACCTTGAGATAGCTAAATGTCCATTCTGACAATCTTCATGCAATAGATACCAAGCTATATCTGAATAGATAAGTTGTAAAGGGTAAATATTTAAAAACTCAGTAATACCTTTTTGATAAGCATTACGACTGCGGTAAATTTCTATTGCCTGGCCCCGAATAATAGCGCTTTCTAGCTGTTCTAGTTTTTCAAAAAGGGTGCCGCGATACTTACTTTCAGCCATCATTTCTTGCGGGTCAGTGTAAATAATTGCTCGATTGATTTGCGCCCGCACTGGATAGGCAAATTGGTCTGCTAAGTTCAGTCCCCGCAATCGTCGCATCAATATTTGATAAATTTTGTTAACTTGCGGATCTTGTTGATATTTTGCTTGAGAACTCAAGGCATTGAACGCAACCTGTAATTCTATCCGACTCATTGCACCAGTCCCCAGATAATAACCCCAACGATACATGCGGTTGTCTAGGATATTGTAGTCACGCAATGTCCGCAAATCTTTTCGCAGCGTGTGTAGTGAGTAAGCTGGCAAATCAATACCGCAGTCACGAGCAACTTCCTGCAAACGCACCGACACCTCAGTAAGTGCATCATGATAACCCCCAGATTTTGTATCGATTGAATCATTAAAATCACTGCCGCCCACTCCGGGATAACGCACAAAAGTCGCAATCAGTAGCATCAACCGTTCAAACGCCTGGAGGTCAGTATAAAGATGAGCAATAGACTTCTTGGGCATTTTGACCTGTCAAGTAAAAGAAAATATTCAACTAGTACTTAAATTAACCTCTCAAAGCTCTACTAGTCTTGCTTTTTAGGTAATTTTAAATAATCAAATAAATACTCGGATTTAATGGATTTCTTGAAATCCCTTTTGCTACTATGCAGTTTATACAAGGTAAATCAAGGCATTCAGGCTACATTGCACTCAAACGGCATAAGTACTAGACCGATATCTTAAATAGATAATTTTCCGCGTAAATTGTAGATATAGTGTAAAAATAGTTACTTAAAACCCTTTGCAGGGAATCTTAAGTATAGAGATACTTTTTTGTCAGGGCAGCAACCGAACTTTGTTGGTTGTCTGGTTAGTAAAAATTGAACAAGAAAGCAGAGGGAAAAAGGCAGAAGGGATAAATCCCTTCTCCGATTGCCCGATAGCCCAGCGTTAGCGACGCAGTTTAACTAAGTTAGTTATCTACTAAACAATGACTACTTTTAACTTCTCTATACCAAGACAAACGCAACATCTTTGGCAAACAATTTCGTCACATTGGTCTCATTATAATCGTCCAGATAAACAGCGATTTTTGGGTAGCGTTCAGATTAGTCAAAAAGCCACAGACCAAGTTTTAGATGTTGTAGGCTATAACTTGAGCAACCTAAGTACAGTTACTTATAATAAGTTATATGAAAGATTCGATGAACCTGAGCAGAACTGGCTGAAAATTCTAACCTTTGCTCTATCTGAGTATGCATATTATTATTCAAGCGTTGAAGAAAAATTTTGGTATGGTTTTTGTCAAAGGTTAAAACTTTCGTGTAATCAAAGTTTAGAGAAGACACTACGTCGGATCGTTGGTGAAGGGTTTGACCTACTTGGTCTTGTCAAAGCTAAAGGAGGGTATCCCTATGTATCAACCTTATGGCTGCAAAGTGGTATTCCTCAACAAAACCTCAATCATTTTGCCCACTTAGTTCAGGAATTCTCAAATGAATATGGATGGTGGGAAATTGCCCATAGCTCATGTGAAGATATTTCTGAAGAACTGTTTGATTTTTGTCACGAAAAGCATCCTCAATGGACTACTCTAATTCATTTTCTTAAATCTAGTTGCCCGCAGAAAGAAAACGAGGAAGTTGAACCAATATCCGGGCAGTTACTTCAAGGCATTGCTATTATTGCTGTTGAACTTGAACGTCAAGGAACATTACCTGAAACGCTGAAAGATGACAATGAGCGCGAAAAGCTGCTGAGAAACTATTACTTACCAAACAATTTTTTCTTGAGGGACTGGAACAGTTTAATTCAGGTTTTAACTCCTAAACAGCGTCGTTTTGGTAATAGCCGTAAAATAATTAGTCGTCGCCAAAAGCCTCTATCACTGGTTTTAGATGTTACTGAATCATTGAATATGCAGCTAGTGCTGCCAGAACAAAGCCTTTGGAAGAAAGTTGGGAACGCTTAAGTGGTACTTTCTGCCAAATTCCAGCAGCACATTGGGAAGGTACTATTCCCAATAATCCAGGATTAATGATTCCCGAACAAGTTGTAAATATCAAAAATGGGGCTGAAGTATGGGAATGGCAACTCTTAGATCATCGAAAAAATTGCTTAAATGAGTGGAAGCTTGAGGGTGTAGCCAGGAATCTGCCTTGTCTAATATTCGATGCGGGGACAGGCGAACACTTAAATTTAGACTCTGCTAATCCTAGCATCAGGGGAGCCAAAGAAATTATTTTCTTTACTCCTAAAGGCGTTTGTCTAGACTTTAGTAATGGTATTGAAATTGTAGATACTTGTGTACCATCTAGTATTAGAGGCTGGCAAGGTAAACAGCTTACACTGACAACGAAAGAATCATCAATTGCCTTCATAGCTTTCTCCGATGAAGAGATTACTACATTCCCAACGATTAGCTGGAAAGTTTCTTTTGAGGAACAACCAAGTTTAAGAGGACTGAAGCTCAAGGGTAAAAAATCTGTTTATCTAGAAATTCCCACGTTCTGGTATCCGCCTATTGAAGGACAAATATCCTTAAATGTTTCTATCGAAAATATCACCCATCAAAAAACAATTATTACTACAACTGAAATAATACAACCAAGCGATAAATGGCAAGCAATTCCTCTCGATAAATGGATTATTGAATCAGGGAAATATGAAGCCCGCTTTTGGAATCAATTTCATCGCTGGTCATATAAGTTTGAAACTCAGTCTAACTATCAGATGGCTAGCAAGCCAGAGATTAAAAATTTACTAATTAGTAGCAGTTCGCAAGGACAGGTAGAAAAATTACCTATTCCTAATGGTTCTGCTGATACTTTTTGGGCAGAAGAAATTAAAATGAAAGGTCTTTTACCTCTAGAAATTATCAGTTTATCTTTATATGATAGGCAGGAAACTGTATCTTCTCAGTGTCAAGCAGATTCATTGGGTAATTTACACATAAACTTGGCATCTTTCTATAATTTATTATCTCCTGATTCTAATTGGTATGCTTTAGATTTCCAGAGGATAGGTGGGGAAACACAACGTTTAACAGAAATGGAAGTTGCTTCCCTGGTAATTAGCTGCACTTGGGATAATCAAGCAGTTCAAATATCTGGTTTATCACCTAACGAACTTTATTCTCTTTCATGCTGGAATTTACTCTTACCTGAAAATTCGCCAGTAGAAATTAAAATTTACCCAGTTTCGTCAAATGAAGATAAAATTAATGTTCCGTTAAAATTGCAACCTGGAATTTATAACATTCAGATATTAGGCTCACGTAAACTACGACATAACCTTGGTTGGTGGTGTAATAGCAATCAAAATGATTTACCGGATGAAACTTTAGAAAATGAAGATTTGGCAGATTACTGCTACACCATTCTAGATAATGAATCTGTTAGTGATTTTGTGAAATCTGCCAATAAATATGACTATGACCCTTATTTATTACAAACAGCTATTGATAGCCTGAAAAACTTACCCTGCTATCTTCCAGAATGGTTGCAGATTAGTTCTCTTACAGAGAAACTCCAAGCTATTGTTGAAAATCTAAAAGTCAAGTTGAAAAGTCCGGCAAGTACGCAAAAAGTAACAATATCAAAAGGAGCGGATACTATTCATGTAGCAGCTATTAAAGAAAATTGGTTATTAATAAGTTTAACAAACCCTAAAAAACGTAATTTTGTTTTTAAACAAATAGAAATAAACATTGAAAAGAATCATCGGCAGAAAGGAAATTTAAGTATTCATCTTCCTAAACAACCTGTTTACAATGATATTCTAGTATTGAAATACAAAAATATAAATAATATTAACAGCTATATACCTCTAGAATACATTCAACAAACTCAGCCTTTAACCTCAAATGAGGCTCAAAAAATATTAATATCATAAAATCATGTTTGCCGAAAAAATTACTCGACTACTCAGCAATCATCGTCATTCCGATAATCAGACAATTCCACAGCCTTTAACAAAGCATCAGATTATTTCGCTGCTAGTTTCAAGTCTTTCTCCCAACGAATATCAAGAAAACCTAACAGATACAATTCAAAATACCCTAAATGAATTGCAAGCAGAAGGTGAAATATTAGCAGGAACGCGAAACCATTACTGCATTGCTCCTCCGATGGTTTTAACCCAGAATAAAGAAGATTTAACAAGTTTGCTATTTCGGGGCGATCGCGCTTATTTGACTCTGGCTCATCAAGTCCTAGAAAGTCAACAAAACCCTCCAAATCCTTTAGTATTACGCCCTCAAAGTAATCAATTTCATAGGATTAAAAATCGCCTTCATCAAGTTGGTATTCGTTTGCTGACTATTTCAGATAGTATTGAAAATTTCCCAATCCCAAGAAAACCCTTGAAATCGGAGTTGCGTTCAACTTGGACAGAAGACCCTTTTTCTATCAAAAATTGGCAAAATGGAAGCTATATTCAGCGATACGTACCCTGTAATGAAGCGCAGAAAGAGCGTTGGCGCAATCCGAGCCGCGAAAGTATCAAAAATGAAGATATATTGCACTTACCCACAGGTGAATATCTGTGGTTTGAAGACCAAAATTTTTATGAATTAGAGCCAGATTTAGCTATTTTAGCCATGTTCTACCAGGACAAACAAATGGGATGTCCTTTAAAAATAATTTGGGATGAACCTCCAGGAAAGTTAAATTTGCAAGGTGTCTATCTTCCCAGTACCTATGCACGGTGGTTATGGCATATTTCTGAGCCTGGAGAAGAATACAGAACTCGAAATTTTCAATCAAAAAACTGGCCACTTGTAAAAGAAGCATTTAAACGTTTAGGAGCTAAATTAGTATGACTAAATATCTAGATCCAATCGCAGCAGTTGAACAACCCCGTGCAGACTTTATTCGCTATTTACTTACAGCTTACCCCCTACGTGACCCCCATCTCCGCTACGGTTTTAAGCAATTATTAGAGCAACCTGGAAACCTTTGGCAACATCCTTACCTCGAAGGTTCCCAGCCGTATAAATCAAGTCTTAGTATCAATGATTTGGTCGAACAAGGGGTTTTACACCCTGATATGGCAACACTATTTATACCTAGTAGCCGTCGGTTGTACGAACATCAAGAAAAAGCTATCCGCGCAGTTGTGGAACAACAGCAAAATATAGTCGTTGCGACTGGTACAGGTTCGGGAAAAACTGAGTGTTTCCTGACACCCATGCTCGATATGCTACTGAAAGAAGGAGATAATTTATCGATCGCTGGAGTGCGTGTGCTAATTTTATACCCGATGAACGCTCTGGTAAATGACCAAGTTAAACGTCTGCGGCAATTATTATGTCGCCAAAAGACGACAACCAAAATCAAATTTGGATTCTACACCAGTCGCACCGAAAAGGACAGAGGTAAAGCAATAGAGTCATTAAGAGAAGAATTTGCAGCTTACGATCCAGAGGAACTGCGGCAATTATTTACCTCGGCTGAAATAAAATCTATAAAAGATGAGGAATTAATTGATAAAGCTATTGAAAAAACTAGCCAAGTGCAATTACTCTCAAGAGAAGAAATGTGGGAAGCACCACCCCATATTTTAATTACCAACTACTCCATGCTGGAGCATATGTTGATTCGGCCCAAGGAGCGAGAAAAAATTTTTGAGGCTTCAGTAAATACTTTCAAAATGTTAGTAGTAGATGAAGCTCACACCTATGATGGTGCTAAGGGTAGTGAAGTTTCCATGCTATTAGAGCGTTTTAAAGCTTCCGTAGGTGTGGAACAAAAAGGTAAAATTCGCTGCATCGCTACCAGTGCTAGCTTAGGAGATGCTTCGGTTGATGATAAAGTTATCGCATTTGCAGGAGAGTTTTTTGGTGAAACTTTTAGTCAAGTAATTCGCGGTCAGCGTCTCAATGCTAAAGACCGATTAGGCAAACCTTATACTCTACCTGCTGCACTTACTAATGAAGAAATTATACAATATTTAAGTATTATTGAATTACCACAACAAGGTTCTTCAATTAGTTCTTGGTTTGACCCACTGAGCGCTATTGTACCCGAACAACAACTAAAATTAGCTGAGTCGCAAGCTGATAGCGATATCCACAAATTCCTCTGGTTTGCTCTCAAGGGGCATCCCTTAATACATAGACTGATTAATATACTTTGTCGCGAACCTAAACCTTGGAAAGAAATAGTTCGCTCTACAGAATTATGGGGTGTAAATCTGCCAATTAAATTAGATGGTAGCGTTGATGATACAGATGCAGAAGTTGCACTAGCTCATTTGCTGCAAATAGGTACTCTCGCTCGTGCAAATCCAGATGATTTACCTTTACTTCCTGTGAGATTGCATCTTTTATTTCGCAGTTTAGAGGGACTTTATGCCTGTATTAATCCCAAATGTTCGGGAGCAGCGCACGACCCAATTTATTCAGACCGTGAAGTACGATATGGGCAACTTTATTTGAATGAGAAAAAACCTGTGAATGCTGTGGTTCGCCTGTATTAGAATTGGGCAGTTGTTCTCAATGCGGTCAGGGTTATGTATTTACTCAACGTCAAGATTCGGGAGAACTAGAATCTCTACCCAGATCAATTCAAGCATTAAAGGATAATACCAAGATTTACACTTTGACTTCTGGCAATTTAGACAGTGTAACAGAAGAAGAGGAAATGGGTGAAGATGAAGAGGAACAAGAATCAACAACACTAAAAACTTTTAAATTTGAACTTCAGAAGCATGGCTGGATTGGTAAACTTTCAGATGAAGCGTTTACAAACAAAGTAACACCAGAAAATGAATTTGTTTTAGCATGGCATCGCAAAAAAAATGACGGAGATGAAGGCGGTTGTTATTTAAACAGATGTGCTGCTTGTGGTGCTGGAACTGGGCGCACTACTCTAGCAATTAATCGATTTGTGACTTATACAGATGGCCCATTAGAGGCGATGCTTGATAGTCTCTTTGAACTACTACCAGAAACAGAAAAGACTGATAAAAACTCTTCAAAGCGGAAAATACTTACCTTTTCCGATGGTCGTCAAGATGCAGCCTTTTTTGCCTCTGACTATCAACGTACCCATACCGAAATGCTATATCGACAGATGCTTTGGCAAGCATTTAATCAGATAAAAAATGCTGAAGGTATTACATCTGTTAATCAATTAATTAACCAACTGAAAGCAGAATTTTTAGAATTTTATATTCCTCACCCTGATCGAAAATCTGATGTAAATTATAAAAGCTACCGTCCTAACGATCCAGAAGAGGAACCTAAAGATAGAAAAAATAAAATAGATGCGGAAGATTTAGCTCAGAAACGAGCTAAGGAAATATTAGTTAAGGAATTTGCTCTTTATTTTAACCGTCGTTTAACCTTAGAAGCATTTGCATTGTTAACTTGTCATATAGAATTGGAGAAGCATTTAATAGAGTCAGTTGCTGGTAAATTTGAAATCAGCAATGATGAGGCGCAGATTTTATTGACAGTTATTACTGACATCATCCGTCGCACAGGAATTGTTAGCATTGAAGGCTCATCCAGCTACTTTCAAGAAACCGGAGGCGATGGTCGCCGTCCCGAAATGATAGATGCTCAGGGTAAGTCTAAAAATTACCTATTTCTAGAAAAATCAGATGATGACACAAAAAAATATAAAGACTCTCCCTCTTTTATGCCTTGGAAACAAGGAAAGGTGAGAAAACCACCAAATCGCTTGGGTTGGTACTTCTTACAAATATTTGGCGAAGAGGAACTTCCTAGTAAAGAAGATTTTATATGGCTTTTCCGGCAACTTCAAGACTTTGGCTTACTTGTTTCAGCTAAAAAGGGATTTCAACTCAACTGGGGACTGTTAAATATTTTTGAGACGCGGCAAGATTGGTATAAATGTAATTGCTGCCAGCAGATTTTTCATGTTCCAAGTTTATCAAAAATCACTCTTGGAAAACTTAGTGTTCAAAGATGTTCAGCTTATAAATGTGGTGGTACTCTTGAGTCTTACACACCTGAAAAAATTGAACAAACCTCTGCCGAACATTACCAGCAGTATTTAATTAAACAACGCTTACCCTTGCCACTGCGATCGCAAGAACATACAGCACAGCTAGGTGTTGCTGAACTAGAAAAACGCGAAAATCGTTTTCGCCAAGGTCGCATCAATATGCTCAGTTGTTCGACAACCTTAGAAATGGGTGTAGATATTGGTGAGTTGCAAGCGGTGGTTCTTCGCAATTTCCCTCCCCATGTTAGCAACTACCAGCAACGAGCCGGACGCGCTGGACGACGCACAGATGGTGTAGCTATTACTTTAATGTATGGGCAACGTCGTCCCCACGACCGCTTTTATTTTGAGCAACCAAAAGAGTTAATTGCTGGTAGCAATCAAATTCCCAAGCTTGATTCTGCTAACTTCCAAATACAGCAGCGTCACATTCATGCTGAGTTACTAGCTGCATTTTTACGAAAAAACTGGAATCTCAGTGCAGAAGAAATAAAAATAGCAGAGTTTTTGGATTTACCACTAGAAAATCCTGCTTCCTCTGAAAATTTCACTCCTACTGCTGAAGCCAAGATTTGTAAGTTACAACAATGGCTAAATAGCGATGAAGCAGCAGAGCTAGCCGTGCAGTGGCTAACTCGGTTAGGTAGCTCCGAAAGTCAAGCAGCTATAGTGCTGAGAGGCTTTAAAGATGGGATTGAAGATTTTCAAGAGCAGCAACTTCAAGATTGGAATAGTTTAGCGGAAGATATGCTTGAACTACGAAACCGCATTACCGATCCATCTGAAACAAAAAATTTAGAGAAAATAGCCAGACTTATTGCTGGGACAAAGCGCGAACTTGATAAAATTGGCTCTCGTCGCCTACACAACGAACTAGCGCAAGCCAGTATCCTACCAATTTATGGTTTTCCTATTGACGTAGTTCGCCTTTTGACCGGGGAAAGCAATGAGTATAATTCCGCACAAGGAAAACATCGACTAGAACGCGATCGCCGACTTGCTCTTGGTGAATATGCTCCAGATCAAGAAATAATAGTAGATGACCGAATGTACAAAAGTGTTGGCATTCTTAAACCAACAGAATTAGAACAAAAGTTCTATTGGGTTTGCCAAAATTGCAATCATTTTTTAGATGCTAATACGGGAGATGAACTAGTAGAATCCTGTCCCGTCTGCTGTGATGAGCCATCCTCACCTGCGGCTAAAAAAATGAAACTTTACAAGGTTCCTAAAGCATTTACAACTGATTGGGAAAAGCTTCCAGAAGTCACTCCCTATATCAAACCGCAGCGTCAACCAGTATCTCAGATTTTCTTAATAAATGATGATGGGGATTTATCAGAAACCTTACCACCACAATTGGGTTTGTATACTCTTACTGTTAGTAAAGGTGGAAATTTCTTTTTAGCTAATCAAGGTTCCTATGGTAAAGACAAAGGGTTTGATAGAAAAGGATTTGCAATTTGTACTACCTGTGGACGCGATTTGAGCGATTTATTACCCAAAGGAGAACCGAAAAAAAGCCGAGGTAAAAAAGGAGCCAATAAAAACTCTGCAACTAGCCAACAATCATCGCAAATTCCTCATACTCATCCCAGAACAGGAAAACCATGTTCTGGCCGCTATACATTGATGCATTTGGGACATGAATTTTGTAGCGATTTACTAAAAATTGTCTTTGACTCCAAAACTGAACCCACACCCCTGTTCGGCGAAGACGGAGAACGTGAAGATGACGGCGAAATTTTTACCAATACAAAAAATCGCAACCGAGGTTTAGAATTTTGGCGTTCTCTCACCTATGCATTGTTAGCAGCAGCAGCCCAAGTAATTGACGTACCGCGTACAGAATTAGATGGGCTGTTTACGCCTCGTTCGGACAAACGCGCTAACATTATTATTTATGACAATGTGCCTGGAGGGGCAGGATACAGCCGTCGCGTTGCCGAACGCTTTGATGAAGTTTTAAAGACAGCATTAAAAATAGTTTCATCATGCAACTGTGCAACTAGTTGTTATGACTGTTTGCAAACTTACTCAAATCAGCCATTTCACAACCAATTTAACCGTCATTTAGTGGCAGATTTTCTTAGACCGATAGTTGAGCAAGTCAGTCCAGATGAAGAATTACAAAAATTTGCTCCCAACTCTAACAGAATAAGTTTGTCTCTCATCGCAGATATCTTACCAGCAGTTTGCCGAGCAGCTGCACCAGATACTTTAATTTATTTACCCAAACTAACCGATGAGTTTGGTTTAAATAAAGGTTCAAATTTGCCTTGGTTAAATCTGCTTACAGATGCAGTTTACTCTATGAGACCGATTAATAAGCCACTTGAATTAATAGTAAACCATTTGCCAGACCCCAATACACTTTCAGATGCTTCTTTAGACCAAAGAAATCACCTCAAGGTTTGGCGAAAACGCTTACAACAGTTGATAGACCAAGGTTTAGTAAAACTTTACCAGGTTTGTGCTGAAAATTTACATCAGGATGTCCCAACTCTTTGTTTCAATAGCAACCAAAGTAATCGTATTGCACTGTCATTGCAGCAATTCTCAAACAATGAACCATCAACATGGTTTCAAACCCGAAGCCCAGAAGGTGTTAAAACAGTTTTTAGTCGGTTAGAAAAATTACGCCAGGAAGCAAGACTTGTTCAAGCATCTGAGTTAGAAGATATAAACACAACTGTAATCTTCTTAAACCCTTCTGAGAAGGAATGGCGCGGCGACTTCAGCATGTCAGAACTTAGAAATAAACTGAGATTAGAGGCTGCTTTATCTGGAAGCGAGGTGACGAAAGTTGTGTATCGCGATCGCTATCTGAGGGAAGAAGGGGCTTCCATTTTAGTTGAATTATTAAAATGGGGTGGATTTGATACTCAATCTCATGTAGAAATTCTCACAGCCGAATATAAGGATGCTAAGAACGCTTTTACCATAGAGAAAGAGCTTAAAAAAATATTTGTTCAACTCCAACCGAATGAAAATAATTTGTCGATTCGAGTTAAACGCTCAGTTGATTTCAAACAATGGAGTCACCTTATTCCTCACGGTCGCGTTCTGGAAATCTACCGACAAGACGGATTGCATTATCAAGTGATTTTTGACATCGGGATGACCTTTTTAGCAAGAGAGCGCGGAAAATATCGTGTTAAATTTACTACTTATGTAGTAGTTGAGAAAACCATTTAAAATTTAAGGATGGCGAAGAATGGGCGTTGCACAATACGGGATTTCCAAATAAAAAAATATCCCATCGCTCTGAAGGCAAGGGAGTAGGGAGCCGCGTTCGGATGGGGACTGCCGCAAGTTGTTTAGACGTTGCCAGTCAACTGCAACAATTTTAGACATAAATTACGAAATATAATCTTTAAGCGCGAGCTTCTTCCCACGAGAAGAATAATTGAGAATGTATCGCTAAGATGCAGAAACCACCCATGCCGAAAAACTGGATTATTAAAGTAGACAACTATTTCCATGCAAACCCCAATTGCATCATCGCCACCGCCCATGTGGACGGCTTCCCGACAGACTTACCCCTAGAACCCAACATCCGAGAACCTAACCGCAAAAGTGCGACATACCGACAAATCTTTGACTCTGTGACGACTCAACCAGAAAAATTCTTCTCTCGTCACAGTGGAATAGTTCTGTCAGCGAATAAAGTTAAACCTAGCAAAAACAAAACCGAACTGGAGCTAGAAGTCTTAGAAGCTAACGAGGGGGGTAGCGATGGCATTATCAACGGAGGTCACACAGTTTTAGCGTTTGAGAGTGCTAAAAATTACAAATATGACCTAACCCAAGCCAGAGTCAAAGTTACCATCCACATCGGCCTCCAGGAAGAGGAAGCTAAAGATATAGCCCTCGCCTCAAATACCACATCGCCAGTGGATTCTCGCTCCAAAGTCAACGCCAGGGGAGATTACAAATTTATCAAGCAGTATTTAGCCCAGTTAGAAAGAGCAGAAGATAGAAAATTTAGAATAGCCTATTACCAAAACCAAAGTGGCGCTCCTAGAAATGCCCAGTGTAATGTTAACCACTTGTTCAAGCTGATCAACTGCCTCGACAGAAATAGATACAATCCCGACGGCAATAAACGAAGCAAGCACCCTACAGGTACGAATACCCCAAGCCAAATCACAGACACTGAGAGGGAAAGATTAACTCTTCTATTGCCTCTACTTCCCAAAGCTCTGTGGATTGAGCAAAGACTGTACGAAATAATCCAAGAACATATCAGCAACCCCAGAAGAAAGGGTGTGAACGACTTAGCATCAATTGATACACGCAAAAGTACCCTTCTCCCCGACAGCAAGTACTCGTTTGGGTTTGGTGCGCCAACCGACCTGGCACTACCCATAATTGCATCCTATCGGGTATTCCTAGACCAAGACTATAACTGGATTATTCCTTTTGACGAATTCGCCGAAAACTTTCTCCAACACCTGTGGGTTAACTATTACCGTAAATACTTGATATCGGAGAAAACAGCAGGAAATACAGTGGGGACTAAAATTTGTCGCAACTCAGAAATTTGGGAAAGTCTGTACATTTCGGCCCAAAGTTATTTAAACCAGCATTTGGTGAAAATTGTCAATTCCAGCAAGCATGAAGAATTAACACTCACACCAAGCTAAAATGTCCACTTAACAATTAATTGTCATCTAGGAAGAGATTATGGGCATTTTCTAGAATACCAGTCTCTAGGCAAAGCTTAATTGTGTTGCGATCGCCCACCGTAGGCGCTTTGTGCCATCGCAGCGCAAGGGATTTTAAAAATACAGGTTCTGTGGGTTGGCAATTACCGTCTACCCCTAAAACCTGTAGCCTTTACTAGAAAAGGATTTCCGGATTTAAATAACAAATTAGACTTGACACGATGGATTTTACGGCGTACCAAGGTAGGTAAATTGCGCTTTCATGAGAATTATCTGCACCTTATTGGTGCGATGGTCTCCGACCGACCGGAAATCATCGCCACCGGAAAGGGCGGTTACGCCATCGCAAGAAGGCGGGGCGTAAGCCCATCGCGCTCCTAAACAGTTGCTCCCGTTCATCTGCGGCGGTTTGGGAAGAAGCTATAGCACAAGCCTTGGTGGTCAGGACATTAACAGATGATAAAACTTAGACACAAAAAGACTTCTCACCCAGTCCCCAGTCCCTTGCTATAACAGCATCAGCTTCCGGAACAAACACGGGCGTTGAATTAATTTCAGAATGTCTATTCCAAGAGTAGTTTTAGATACTAAGCCTGATGAAGACCCTTGCTCTTGAGTATCAGAAAACCGACTCGTGCGTTCACACAAGTTAACATTTCAATTAATTTGGCAAAACCCTTTTTGTTAGTAGTGAGTAGAGTAGCAAGGGGGAGTAGAATGAGACTAAAAATGTCTGGGAACAAACGTTATCGGACATTTTTTTCGGGCGGATAAACCCGCTTCATCCCGCGTATTATTTTGAGGCTGTGTGATGACGTTATCACGTACAGACGCAGGTGTAGATACAGAAGAATTAGGGGTGGCGATCGCTCAGTTATCACCGGAACAACTAGCGGTGATCAAAGCAACAGTCGAAGCGGTGGTACAGGCAACTGGCACACCCAAAATCACTGGGGCGGAAACTACCAGCGAACTGTTTTCTAGTTGGCTCACCAGTAGGGAGTCAGAGCAAACTGTGCGAGCATACCGAAATGACGTGATGCACTTTGTTCAGTGGCGACTAGGCATTGACTATCCAGACTTAGATAATTTAAACCTGCACACCACCACCAAAGAAGATGTGGACAATTACAAAGCCCACCTACTTAAAAAAGAGAAAACAGGGGAAATTGCTCGTGCTTCCGTCCGCCGTCGCCTTGCTTCCCTTAAAAGCTTTCTGCGCTACGCTTGCGATGTAGGCTACTTGCGGGCCAACCCTGCAATGTTGTTGAAAGTACCTCCGGAGCGCAAAAAGATTAAGGAGCGCACCCTGACTGAGACTGAGATTGAAATCCTATTCGATGCAGCTGCACAAGTTGTAGAACAAGCCCCCACTCCTCACAAAAAGATACAAGCGCAACGCAACCAACTAATTCTGGAGCTTTTTTACTACGGTGCTATTCGGGTAGGTGAGAGTGGTTTAACCTGGGCTACCATGCATTCAAATCAGTCCGGGCTACCTTACATTAAAGTGGTAGGCAAAGGAGACAAGGAGCGCGATGTTCCCATACCAATAGAACTTTACCAATACCTTTTGGCTAATCGACAACATGCTAAAGACAAAACCGAGCCGCTTTTCACAAGCCAAAAAACGGGTGAACCCATTTGCGATCGCCACATCCGCCGCATCATCAAATCCATTGCCGAAGTAGCAGGGTTAAGTCGCATCCCCTCCCCACACTGGTTACGGCACAGCCACGCTACCCATGCTGCTAAAAACACGCCTATTCACATCATCACTAAAACGCTGGGCCACTCGTCAGGGAAAATCACGATAGACAACTATCTACACGTGGGTGAAGATGAAGCTAGCTCTCTTAACCTCAAACGATATCGCTGAGGCTTTGTGAGACATGCCCCGATTAGAAATTAGCGGCGATCGCTACGTAACCCATCGCGCCACTAGCCCAGAAATGTGAACGCTTGCGTCACCTGAGCGGATGATACAGTTCGTCAAGAGCATTCCATTCCCAACCCACGCTCATTGGATCGCGGTTACGTGACCAACTCAAAAATTCTTTGGCGCTGAGTTTTTCTCTTTCAGCAATCAGGCTTTGGGGGCTAACACCGAGTCTTGGAGCAAGACTTTCGTTTGTCCTGGGTTGTAATTCAACTTGTGTTTGTTGGTACGGGTGCACTTGTCTTCGCGGCTTGTTGTTGCCCAATCTCCCAGAGGCGATTGCCCGTTCGATTAGCTCCAGCTTTTTGGTGATGGCTTCAAGTTTTGTTTCCACCGAGGAGCCTTGATCGGTAAGATGGGATTCCAGTTTCTCCAGCTTTTTTTCTAGCTGTTTGACTGATTTACTGTCTGCCGTTACATCGATATCATTATTGATATCAAATTTTATTAGTAATTCCTCTAAGGCTTGCAGCAAGGCAATTGTATGACCCTGCCTATGTAGTTTTGATAGTCGCCGAACCACCTTAATTAGTGGAACGGGCACACGAATCATCTCGCTTGGTGGGGACTTTTGGTCAGGCATTTGATATCATTTTTGATATCGACATATTGATTGTAAAAAGTTTGGCGCAAAGCTATAATTTACTGAGTATTAATTGTGTCCAGATTTTAAAGATTGTTACATTTAGACACAATCTGCTGTAGAGGAATAAAAAAGTTCAACAATAAATAATAAAGTCCAACAATTTCTGTTAGGTGCTTTACCCCGCTCCAGGCATCCGCATCCGTGCATAAATCGCTCGCTTGCCTGTACATCGCGCACACGCTACGTTATTACTAGAGCGATCGCTTCCAGCGGGCGGTTACGCCATCGCACTTGCTATTTAGACCTGGCACGTTGACCTTCAAAAGTAGCGTTGGCGCACTTCCCCTCGCTGTCCGTATACTCATTACTCAGCACTCATTACTCCCTAGTGCCGATACATAAGCGCACTATCCGAAAGAGATTGTCCCAGTTTAAGAAGTGAACTTAAGACATCACCTCATAATTTGGTTGAAATTCTAGTGTCCCTTTGCGTTGATTAGTTTCATAGGTGGGCTAGAACCAACAGAGTGTTCTGATTATTCTGTAACTAGCTAAAATTTTAACCATGTAGGGGTAGAGCTACCAATGTAGGGAAATGACCGAACTATATAAGGCTGGAATCATTGAGGTAACAGAAGCAGAAGATGAAGATGAAGATTTATTTGAGGTTGCGGTGCATTTTGACGGCGATATTTTTCTTCCCAACGTCGTTTTTGCAGGCAAAGACCACGCATTGCGGCAAGCTAAAAAGCTCTATGATTGGCTAGAAGCTAATCATAAAGAAATCAAGGGAGAGCAACTGCGTTGGCAATCATACACAGTTAATCGTGAATCTCTAAGAGAGTATCCAGCCTGCTATTTACCTTACTACTACTCAAGATACGAACAAAGTTTAGAAGTTTCAATTGTTGAGCGAGACCAAGAAGCCATTGTTTATGGTTGGTTGAGCGCTGAACCTTTACCTTACTATATGGACAAAGAAGATGGTTTGGTAGTTCTTGGAGACATTTCAGATGATGCTGTGCTTGCTGGTTGGCATAAAGCTATTGATATACGCATTTACATTTACTCTTTTATCTACCAGTCAAATAGCAGTCACAAGCTTTAATAATCAGTTGACAATTAGGAGCTTTAGGTGCAGCGAAAAATCGAATTAAAAAGGGGTGTTGATAATACATCTGTTGAAGCCTATTTGGGAGATTTAGTCCAAAGACATGTTGATGATTATGTCAATTATTGGGTAGAAAGCTTAAGGTTATTTAGTCAATCAGATAAATACTGGGATTGGATATTCAAATTAAGATATATTGCCAATCAAGAAAATCTTGAAGGTTACGCAGTTGAGTGCGAAAACAAAACTCAAGGATTAATGATAATAGAAACGCAAATGCACGGTTCTCGGTTAAATATTGGTAAGAGGCTAGTTTATGTTGATGGTATTGCCACTGCCCCCACTAACCGAATCGAGATTCAGCGTCCGCCTCAATTCAAAGGTGTTGGTCAAGCACTATTAAATTTCGCAAGAATTAGAAGTGTTGAGTTAGGGTATGAAGGTAGAATTGGGTTGCATTCCTTACCAAGGTCTGAAGGATTTTATGAAAAACAAAATATGTTGAACTGCGGTTCGGAAGAAGAATATGAAAATTTAGTCTACTTTGAGTATGGTGTATTGAGACGAAAATAAGGGCTGATCCGGGTAAAAATTTATGAATCATCAACAGCAAAAGGATAATTTTGAGGCAAACGAGTCAATAACAACCCAAGAAGCTATAGATTTACTTTTTGGTGAAGGATGGCTCGAAGAGGCTGTTTGCATCGAAGATGAAGCAAATTGCACGATTGGCGCTGGTTTGGATTGGGGTAATGCATTACCACCTTTAATGCTCAACCTTCCTTTATTTGGTCGTCTATCAACGCTGCGTGTATCTCTTAACCGCGAAGTCAGGCTAATAATTGAAACATGGGATTTAGGTATAGGTACAACTTCTGCGACAGAGACTGCAAGGGCATGCATTAAAGAGCGGTTGCTATCTCCTACGCCTGAGTTAATACCTCACTTGGAAGCTACTTTGTTGCAAGATGATTTATACGGTGAAGAGTTTATATCTAACCGCGAAGCCCTCAAATCGCTACTTGCAGTAGTTCTTACTGATTCTGATAGAGAAGAAATTGCAGAGAAGGCTGCTAATTCAATACGCACACAAGTTATGTCACAGGTGAATTTTTCCGGAAAACTTTCTGCGTAAATATAATCACAATAATATTGGGTCAAATTCAATCAAAATTAGTTTTCTGCAACCCAAAAGTAACTGATTGATGACTGGTAAAAACCGCAGTCGCTATTCTTCAAACTGGGATACTATCGCACTTAAGGTCAAATCAAAATCAGACTGGAAATGTACGCGCTGCGGTATGCAATGCTTACGTCCAACTGATAAAAGACATGGATTAAATCGTAGAGAACGCAGCATTAAAACGTTAGTGGTTCACCACCGAAATTATACGCCCGAGGACAACCGAGCAGAAAATCTCGCGGCTTTATGCACAGCTTTTCATATGCTGTTTCATACACGCAGACGTGGAAATGTATCACCAGGACAACTATCTTTGTGGTAGAAAAACTAGTAGTTTAAGACAAATTAATAGTAGATAGTTATGATAAAGGTAAAAGATAAATATTATCTTTATAAGTCAACATCACAACATTTGCTGACGCAACAACTTCGTTGAAAAATTGAAGTTGTATAGACATGAAAACTACTACGAGTTCTAACCCAAAAACTAACCAAAAATTAGTAAAATCTGCACAGCAAATTCAACAAACAAGCACCTTCATAAGCGAAGCAGATTACTACGACTACGAAGCAGAATTAGCACAAGAAAAATCAGACTACTATCACTTGCAGTACGGATACTAAATTCAATCTGCCTTCAAGCATCAACTCTTCTTAGTCAACAACTAGTAGCAACTAACTGCTAGTTGTTTTTTATATCAAAAGTAAATTATGACTTCAGCAATTGAACGCGAAATCAACCAACTCACTCTCAAAGAATTAAGCCTAGATGCTGCTAAACTTTGGTCACAGATAGAAGAAGCAGGCGAGTTAGGCGAACAGGGTAATGTAGAACAACTCGTACAAGAACTTATGACTATTCAGGATGGTATCGAAACCAAAATCGATGTGATCGCCTGGGTAGTTGACCAGTTAAATCTTGACCTTGAAACCTGGGAGGAAAGAAAAGCGCGAGTAGCCGAACTCCACGACCGGGTAATTTCACGTCGCAAAACTCAACTTGAACAAATCAAGCGCACCCTCATCCACCTACACGAGATTGGATTAATCAATGACAAAAACATCGGTAAAGAAAGGGTAATTGAAATCAGGGATAACCCACCAAAAGTCGCTAATTTACTAGTAGAAGTAGATGATGAAGATTTTCCTGATGAATTTAGAGTTATTAAGTACCAAGCTAATAATAAGGCAATTCTTGAAGCCTATAAATCTGGTAAAGATATTAGCAATGTTGCCGAGGTAAGTATCGGGAAGCAGGTACGGTTTAAGGTGCAATCAGGTAGTAAGTCTCGCAACAAGAAAAACCACAACTAATGGCATACGCCCCAACCATGTGAATCAAACATAGGTAGATCCCATCATTTTACAAAAATATCATCAAATGGTTAAGGGTCAAATCTTAATCATTTTTATTTTTTCTAAAAACTATAGCTCAATTTTAAACTTCTTAAAAAAATCATCAAAACTTTGCCTAATTTTAAACTCTGTGAAGATATAATCGATGAAATTGTAGATATCAATGACAGCAACAGTAACTATGTCGGGCTAGGTACAAACATCGTTACAATAGGTTGGTATATTTAACCTTATTTAGTGTGGCTAAATAGGTAATTGCAATTGATTAGGTAGTTTCTATTTTCAACTATCAATATGATAATTCAAACTACTGCTAAGTTTAAGTTTAATCTGAAGGGATGCAATCACCCTAAATAAAAACTTAAATATTAGTTATCGGGAGCAAGCTTAAAATGTCATATGACAAAAACCGAAGTATAGTTATCCGTAACGCTATTATCGACAGTTTGTTTATCCTCTGGTGTTTATTTTGGCGTACTGGTTTGGGACTAACCTTTTTTATCATCTATGCTTCCCTTGGCTACATATATAGCTGGCCATTCTATCTTCCAATTTCGATTATTTTGGGATTTGCCCCTTGGGGCTGGAAGGTACAAGAAGAAAAAAGGGATAGAGAAGAAGAACGAAAAATGAGGAAGTTGGAAAATAAAATTGGGGATGGTTTTATCTATGCCAGAGCTGAATCAAATGTCGAGATAAATTACAGGGGAGTTATCTTCCTCAAGTCAGTATTTGGTCTATTTGTTAGCGGCTTTTGGGGGATAATACTTGGCTGGAAAGCTATTTTGGGTATGGTAGTACAGTTAGTAGATAATATCAGAACAGTTATTAAGTACATATAGATGAACCTGTTCATATAACCAAACCAAACTCAAAAGTTATCTTATCACTATTCCTGCATCAGTTTGATACAGAAAGTATCAAAACTTGGCTTGATGCTGAAACTTTGCTTAACGGGAAAGTTATCAATACTCCCGACACCAACCACAACTAAATAATTAAAATTCATTTACCAATATTAAATATTTCTGGTTTTGGGATAACATAAAAACCGATAAAATTGTAAAAAAATATTTTTAATACCACACGAGCTAACGCTTAATTTCAATAGAAAGCTGGTGGCATATCGCTTCATAAAATAGCCAGTTACTAGTTATATCAACAGGAGTTAAAACAATGGAATTAGCACAGTATATCCTAACAGGACTTCTCTACGTTATTATTTACGGATTTTCTACTCTCTTTATTTTCCACTTCTTGCTAGATATATCTATCGCTTTTGAAAAACACTGTAACTACACTACATCTACAAAACACAGTGTAATTAAAACCGAGATTTTAACTGAAAAATCCAAAATCCAGATGTCTAACAAAAACAAAAATCAAGTATCTACAACCAAACAGATGACTGTTAAACACTTAAGAAAAAGATGCTCACAAGCTGGAATCAAATGGAGTTACGCTATCCTAGAATCCAAAACAGGCAAGAAACGACATCTCAACCGAGAAGAAATGTTAATAGCCTTAACCGAGATTAAACAGTCAGCATAATAAAATATAAACTGAAGCCAACTAAAAGAAAACGAGTCGGCGTAGAAATAAAATTTAGTTAAATAATTTCAGATGGGCTTCGGAAAGCATTAATTACTTTATCAAGTTCCTGAGCGATCGCTAATAACTCCATCTCACGCCACCGTTTGCCAACAACTTGCATTCCAATCGGTAGACCATTTTGAGTCTGTCCAATCGGAATCACTACCGCAGGATGTCCACTCAGATTAAATGGCATGGTGTAAGCTCCGTTTGCCACTGCATGAGGATAGGGTCGGCCATCAATCTCAATAGCACTCCAAGCGGGACGATGGGTAAAGGCAGGGGTTGCAGCAACTGGACATAGCCACACATTCCAAGGTTCTAATGCCTCATCCATTTGGGCAGTGAAGCGATCGCGCTCGGTAAGTACCTCAAAATATCCTTTCAGGCGTGGATTTAATAGCTCTGGTAGAAGGCGGCTGAAATCCCCCAATTTGCGGAGTTCTTTGTCGCCTTGGGTTGCAGTACGAAAAATCTGCTTCAAACTGCGACGCACGTTATATCGATCTATCGGTTGAGCGTAGATGTTGATGTATGCAGCCATCCGCCCGTAGAGGTTCAGTGTTTTTGATAGGTCAAAGTTTTTGGGAAGCCAGCGTTCAATTTGGGCACCAGCTTGAGAAAGGGTCTGCGCGATCGCAGCCATTGCATCTCGAATTTCGGACGCAACAGGAACCTCCGCCCATTCATCGATCCAAGCAATTTTGAGATTCTGCAAAGACTTACCAGAAGGGGTATCGAGGGGAATTGGCGGCACATCAGGACGGCGAATGTCAGAGCCTGCAATTAAGGAGAAGCACAGCCGGATATCTTCAAGCGATCGCGCAAAACAACCTACTGTTATCATTTGCCGAAGACACACTGGCATTCCAGGGACTTCTGGAATCTGCCCTGCTGTAGAAATGCGCCGATCCGTAGGCTTCAAACCATACACGCCGCAGAAGTGAGCGGGCTGACGCACTGAACCCGCGATATCGTTACCTAAGTCCAAGCTTGAAAGTCCTGCTGCCACAGCCGCAGCACTGCCTCCAGAACTACCGCCAGCAGTGTAGTCAAGATTCCAAGGATTATTTACCCGTGGAAAGAGGGAATTCGTACTCTGGTAATCACCAGCCAGTTCCGCCATGTTTGTTTTTCCCAGGATGACTGCTCCGGCTGCCCGAAGTCTGGCAACAACGGTGGCATCTTGTTGAGGTACATAGTCTTTCAAAGGGATATAGCCTGCGGTAGTCAGCAGTCCTGTGGTTTCAAAAATGTCTTTAATCGTGATGGGAACGCCATGTAAAGCACCCCAGTTTTCGCCTCTGGCTAAAGCTTCATCAGCAAGCCTGGCTCTAGGATAGGCATTGTCTTCATCCAGCGTGCAAATGGCATTCAGTTTCGAGTTATGTTTGGCGATTTGAGCTAGGTAAGCATTGAGAACTTCGACAGCAGAAACTTCGCGATCGCGAATCATTCGCGCAAGCTGATGGGCAGGAGCAAACGTCAGGCTACTCATACGCGTAGACAGGTAGTTCTTGATAAAGTTAATTATATTCACTTTTAGTTAATGTAATTAACTAAATTATTTATGGGTCGTCCAGTCAAAGAAAAGTCCTTGACGCAGCAGGATGTAATTAATGCTGCGATCGCCTGTCTAGATCAAGAGGGGGAAGCTGCTTTAGGTGTGAATCGAGTTGCACGGGAATTGGGCATTAAGCCTCCCGCGATTTACAAGCATCTAGATGGTAATGCAGCCCTGCGACGGTCAGTTGCACTCACCATTTGGCAGCAATATATTGAATGGTCTCGTCAACAAATCAACGGATTAGAAGAACCCCAAGCATTGCTACGGGCAGGAGGACGGGCAACGCGGGACTTTGCGCGATCGTACCCCAACCGTTATCGAGTTATGACTCAATTTCAACTCAGTCTAAAAGATCCAGAAACTTCCCCGATGATTCAAGAAGTCTTCAGCTTCCTCAAACGTGTGTTGCAAGCTTACAATCTCAGTGAAACAAAATTAATTGATGCAATGCGAATGGTTAACGCAGCGATTACTGGCTTTATTGCCATAGAACAGGCTGGATTAATGACATTAGAACGTTCTACTGATGCTAGTTATGAGGTGATGATGGACGCGCTAGTAGTTGCAATCCAACATATTCAACAAGTTGACTCATGATATCTAATGACCAAGTTTAGCCGACGCAGACAATTTCTCGAACTCAACCGATCGCTCTTGTACTTTGGCTCCAACGATTTGTTGTGCTGCTGCTACTGTTAGCAGTCTTCAAGTTTTACGTACATCTCAGTTGGATGAGATACGGCGTATGAAATATCCCATTGCCTGAACCCTAAACTTTGATACAACTTTGCGGCTATCTCATTTTCTTTTCGATAACTTGTCGCAATGATTTCAACATCGGGACACAATTTGAGGCGGCGAATGACCTCAATCATGGTGGCTCGTCCATAGCCTTGACGTTGATATTTATAGTCAATCATCAAACGCATAATGAATCCTACACCCGCCACGATCTCATACATTGTAAATCCAATCATTGGTACTTCGGGCTGTTCATAACCACATGCCGCAGCATCGTAAACGGCTAAAGGAAAAAGATTAGGGTCAACATAGGCTTCTGCTAACGATTGCGTAGAGGTAGCCACAAAACTTTTCTGTGCATCCCCCACTTGCAGGTTCAGACATTCTCGGAAATTGTCTCGTGTAATTTGGCGTAGATGGACTTTAACCACAAGCTTGTTTTTACAAGATTGAATTGTTCTTCGCTACCTAGCTTAACAACTCAACTCAATGATCTTTGCGATCGCCCCACCAAAAATCTCAAAACAAAACCCTCACCGATAAATTTCAAAGCTGAAGAACGCTAATGGCTCTCATCAAATTGTCTCGAAATACTTTTTCACATCCTTAGTTCTTCCTTTGGACAAGATAGCCTTGGCGGTAATCACTCTTCTTTAATTTGGAAGCTTGACGTGCAGACCACTGACGCATAGGAGTAACTTTCTCTACATGAAGTAGTTTCTGGCGATAAGTATTATTATCTGTCAATTGAGCGATCGCACCAGCAATAAATCGAGCGCAGCGTTCTGGCTGAGACGAGACTTGTTCTTCTGCAAACCGGATGACTAGCCAGTTGGCATCGACAAAACACTTGTTTCGGTAATCATCCTCGCCGATACAGTGGGTAGGCTTAAGAGTTGCAAACGAAATTGGCTCATCGACCTCCAAATCTATGTGTAAGCCAGTATTTGGTTCAATAATAAGAAAATCAGCCGTAAATGGTAGTCGATGCCCTAGAGGAAGCATCACCTGCTGGGGAGAAACAATTTCACCAAAATAGTGTTTGAGAACATTTTCAAACAGCCCCTCACTTGCCCCGATTGGTGCATCTCCCTGTCCAGAAGGAAAAACTAAAGGGGTGAACTGTTTTTTTTCTTTAACTAACTCTGGGATAACAACAATTGGATATTCTGGTGTCTTTGCCATACTTGCACTAACTCTTCATACTGCAATTATCTAAATTCACAACGTCATTACACAATCAACAAAATACTGAAAATAAACCAACTTTTTTCTAATTTATGGACGCAATAATTAGAAAATTATCAGTTCTCGTACAGCATCTCTTCTGGATAAGATTACTTCTGAGTACGCTACAAGCAACTAAGATGAAGTCTAGCTTTGACTATCTAGAAGACCTTCTTGCGGACAACTATCCAATCATCGCCTGCGAATCTCCCCTCCAAGAACGTCACCGCCTCCTCACGCGAATCACTACTTACTGTCAGCAAGCAGGCAGAAAAGCCTACATCTGGAATCTCAGCGAGGACAGTATTAAAGAACTAGTAGTCAGTGCCGAAGAAAATCTGGTTCTTCGAGAATTTGACGAATATAAACCTTCCATAAAACAAAATAAAGAAGACTATTTTCAAGTACTCAATTTCTGGAAGGTTTATTCTGGCAAAGGAGTATTAATTGTTGAGAATCTCTTCCCTTGGATAAAAGAAAATACACATAAAGAAACCGATTCTATTATATCAGAATGGATTAAGTCGTCGCTAGTTAACCTCAAATTTCATACCAAAGATAAAGGCAAAACTACTATATTACTAGGAGCCAACGCTGAGATAGCAAGCGAAATAGCGGCAGAAATTCCCCTATGGAGTCAAGAACTACCAGATGCACAAGAAATTATTGATAGTTTAATTAAAAGCAAAAATTTTCCTTTCACATATACGGAACAAGACTATTTAGAAATTGCTAACGCTAGTGCTGGTTTGTATATTTCTGATATTATGTATTGCCTAAACGATATTAGTAAAAATCATGATTTAAGAAATTCCAGTGAGATAGCCAAGCTTCTGCTATCAAAAAAAATTCAACTGCTCAACCGCTTGTATGACATCGAATTCTTACCTCCGCCAAAAGTCCAACTTGGTGGGTTGGAACTCATGCAACAGTCATTCAAAAAGTTCAAGCGATTGCTTACCCCGCGTGCCAAACAATATAATCTGCGTGTACCCAAAGGGATTATGCTTGTGGGGCCACCGGGGACAGGAAAATCACACTCAGCAAAAGCCTGTTCCCAGAATATGGGTATTCCCCTTATCATGGTCGATTGGGGCAACTTTAGAAGTTTTGGCAACCAAGCAGAAATGAAGCTTAAACGCTTGTTGCGACTGGCAGATAGGCTCAACCAAGTAATTTTGTACTTTGACGACTTTGATAAAGGCTTCGCCGGGGAGGATGACCTCGCCAAACGGCTTGCTGGCCAGCTGTTGACGTGGATGCAAGAGCGCACGTCAGATGTACTGGTCATCGCCTCAGTCAACCGCATGGAATGGCTGCCACCCGAACTCACCCGTGCTGGACGGTTTGACTATTTATTTAAGGTAGACCTGCCCAATAATGGGGAAAGATATAGTATCTTCAAACTGCACGCTGCCCGATTTGACGAACGTTTTCGCAATGGCGGCGACCCCTGGAGCGAGGAACAGTGGCGCAGAATTCTGAAAGCCACCAATCGATGTGTAGGTGCAGAAATCCAGACAATTGTAGAACGCGCCGCTAGTACCATATTCTGCGAAACAGTAATAGAAGATACCTACTCAGAAAGCAAACTCCCCGTACTCGAACTAACAATCGAGGCATTACTAGAAGAACGCCGCCAGATTAACCCACTTGCCATCCGCGAAGCCGATAAAGTCGAGTCGATGCGTAACAAAGCTGACCAACAAGCTTTACCTAGTAGTCCCCTCGATGAAAGCAAGTTTGCTGTTGGTAACATCGAGATTTTTAGCTAATGCAAGGAGCCAGAATACAGAATTCAGGAGTCAGAAGAACTTCAGCCATAAAGGAAGGAGTTTCGCGCTGGTGGTTAAAAAAAACTTTTTTGTTTTGCTGAACAACTCTGATGAGGCTTTAAACCAACAGTTAAGAGTCATTCGTACAAAGCCCTCAAGCCTTACGCAAGCTTTCTACTGAATTCTGACCGGAGGTGGAGCGTCTCCGGCTCCGCTCCTGAGTTCTGACTACTTCTTTGTAAACATCATAAATCAATTCAAAGTTTCATCATGTTTGAACGAAAGCAAATGTAGCCAAAACATTTCAACAGTCATAATGCTTGCCATTTCTAACCACTCTACTACTTTATTTATCTAAAACTATGGAAGTCACAAGACAAACCGCTCAAACCAACATTCAAACTAAACAAGCACAAAATCCAGAAAAAAGCCTATTTTTCAAAATTCTCAATATCGTTGGGCCAATTGCTGGTTTTACTGCTGCTCTCTCACCCCTACCACTATACTTTTGGACTCGCCAGCCCCAGTATCTACCTATTGGTGCAACCTTTACCAGTAATAATCAAACAGTTCAACTTGAACTAGCAGACGATAGAAAAGAATATGCCCACGGACTCAAATTTCGTGACTCGATTCCCGAAAATCACGGAATGCTATTTGTCCTTAACAAACCTGAAAAAGTTAAACTTTGGATGCAGGATACGTATATTCCTCTAGATATGATATTTCTCCAAGATGGAGTTATTAAATCAATCGTAGAGGCGGCTCCCCCCTGCAAAACAAAAACCTGTCCTAAGTACGATTCCATCTATCCTGTTAACCAAGTTATCGAACTACCTGCTAACAGTACCAAAACCCTCAACCTCAAAGTAGGCAAGAAGCTCCATCTCGACTTCAACCCAAATCAAACGCAGAATTAGTTGACGGACAATTTATTTCACTGGGTAAATTAACGGTAAAACACCGTAATTACACTACCTCATATATCAATTACTGACCCCCGATATAGACTATATCGGGGGTCAAACATTATGAAATAAACCACTGATTTAAATGTTGAAAGTTGTCAATGCAATTTTTCTAATTTTTTACTAATGATTTACTGAAAATCATAGTGTTTAAAAATGGAAAATTCTTAGATGCTTTTACGGATATTAATTTAATAAAATAGGTTTACAAGCGAGAAGTTGGAGCAGAGATTTACTCCAATCCAAACTATGTACTAGGGGCAGACTCCGCCAACGGAATAAAGCAGTAATTCAGTCGTAATTACCCCTACAAAGTTTCATCCAGTAATTTCCAAAATCATCTACTTTTTTTATGAGAACAGACTACGAATCTAATTTTAGCAACGATCGCGTTCCTTCCTACGAAGAATACGGATACCCCGCTCCCACCCGTCGCCGTCGCAATTGGAAAGAAAACGCCAGCATCGCCGGACTAATGGCAGTTGGTACTGGCTTGATGATTGCAGATATCTCCATTCATCACATGGTAATGGCATCGCTGGCTTTTGGAACTGGTATTGTAGCGTTACTACCCAAGGAAGCAAACTTGCTACTTTCCAACTTCGAGAAATGGCAGCGCAAGTATGGCATCAATATCTATACCGTCTTGTTCTGCTTAGTAGGTGTAATATTTATGTTGGATATGGCCGCTGCACCCGCAAACGCCCAGTTCATGCAAAACGCAGAGGACTTTTTCACAGAGTATTTTACAGGTGTTGACGCAGACATCATTAAATACGTATTCGCAGTACTGCGCGGTTTGTTCTTAATTTACCTTGGTATTGGTCTGATCCGGGTCGTTCAATCAGCCAGAAACGACGAGGATTGGCAAACGATCGCCCGTACACCAATTATCGTTGCCCTCACAGTTGTAGTCGGAGACTTGCTTGCAGGGCTGGTAACAGGCTGAGGAGCTACTCGTCAAAAAAGCCACCACGAGTGGCACAATTCCACAAGTGCCACTCATCAAAATTTCAAAAGCTGACTTTTGCCTTTCGTAATAATGACAAGAGTTCGGGAATTTCGTACTGTCAACCGCGTATTAGGAGACCAGCCACGCCTCGGGCCATTCCCCGCCGACCAAATTGTTCCCTGGAGTGCGATCGCTCTCATCTCCTACATGGTAGTCAAGGGTTTTATGCAAGCTTCTTGGCTTGCAACCGGAATTGTAACCGCCTGGGGATGGGCAACCTGGTGGACAGTAAGTTCCAACAAAGCCTTTTTCGGTAAGTTTGTCGGCACGCCCCGCATCACCCGTGGCTATAAACCATTTGTCTCCCTCGTTAATCCTCTACAACCTCAACCCAAGAAAAAGCGCCAGCTGAAAAAACGCAGATAAAGCTTCTGAATTAATACCAGCGAACAAAACTACAGGCTATGAGTTCGACCACCTCAACAAAAATAAAGCACAAAATTGGTAAAAAATCTCTCGATACCGAACAATTAGGTGTTGTCAAAAACCTGACACCCTTTGAGGATATTACCCATTTAGCCGGGATTGCAAGTATCTCGCTTGCTGGTCGTAGAGATATCGGCGCACTCATTCTCCAGAGAAAAGAAGATATTCAAATCAAGTTCTGCTTCGACGTACAAGGAATTCACCCGTCTTTACCCGAAGAACAGATTATCCCCATTTTTGAAAATATTGAAGGCGGACTCAAAGAACTTCCCGAACGAGAAACCTTAACAATTCACCTTGGTTCGTTCACTGATAACTTTCTCCGGCAGCAGGAACTAAAAAAGATAGAGGATAAATGCGATCTAGAGCAATTAACTTTATTAACCTGAGTTCGGGTTAAGCATTGTGAGATAAAAGCCATTCCATCTGAAGGCT